>DATAFY010000469.1:0-2041 GCA_036257205.1 Steroidobacter sp.
ATTTATGTCACGCCGGGTTCGTGACGTTTCGGCTCGTGATGTTTGCACTGATCACGGCTCAAATAGGAAAACACGCGCATCGAGAAACGTGGGTTGGCGAGCTGGTTTTGCTGGGCTGCGCCCTTCTGATTAGAGGCGGTCATTCAGGGACGGAAAATCGTTCGCCTTCGCTGAGCACAGCGTGCCGCCCAACGGGCGGGACGGACAGAGGCGCTCGTATCCCGACGGCCGCAGGCGGCAACGGCTGTTCCTGATCGCAACAGATCATCCGCACGACCGCCGGTGCTACGGCGGCCTGGATCGCGTTCGCACGCGTCCTGACACGGCAACTGTCACGATCCCTCGCGGGCGAAACCGTGTGCGCCAGCGCAATCCCGTAAAGGCCGTTGCTCCTGTGGGTAACAGCCCCTGCCGATAAGCGATCCGGGGCGCCCGCTGCCTCCCCAATTGCGATGACCAAGTTGTCTGCTCGCAGAGCCTATCTCTGGATCGTGATCGTCGTCGGGTTGCTGGCTGTCGCGGACGCGGCCGGCGACCTTCGATGGTACCCGCTCGACCCGCGGTGGGTGGTGCTCTGCGTGCTCACGTTGGTCGGCGCAGTCGCGATGCTGAAGATGCGCGCCGCGCCGGTTAGTTTTTCGATCTCCGACACGTTCACATTCACGACGCTGCTGCTGCTCGGACCGGCGCCGGCGACGATCACGGCAGCGCTCGAGGCGCTCGCGCTCTCATGTTTTCTGTCGCCCGGTCAACGCCGCATTTCGCGGGCCCTCTTCAACGTCGCCGCCGTGGGCCTGGCCATGTGGGTGTCTGGCACGGTCCTCGGCCTCTTCGAGGGTGGCGAAGGGGCGGGCAGCCTGGTTGCGCACCCTGCGAGACTGGCGATCGCGACGGCCGCTGCAGTGGGGACGTACTTTCTCGCCAATACATGGATCGTGGCGCTCGCCGTTGCATTCGAACAGGACCAACCGGTCGTCCTGACGTGGCGCACTCACTTCGTCCACCTCGGCCTGGCGTCTGCCGCTGGTGCGTATATCGCCTTCTTACTCGCACTGTTCGCTCCGCTTGCTGGTCTGCAGGCCTTCGTGATGCTCGCCCCAATGCCGCTCGTGTTGTACATCTCGGGGCGCATATGGCTCGGGCGAGTCAACGATCGCGTGACTCATCTCGACACGGTGAACCGCCAGTACCGGGCCACAATCGAGGCGCTCGCCCATGCGATCGATGCCAAGGACCAAGTCACGCACGGGCATATCCGCCGCGTTCAGCAGGCAAGCCTGCAGCTTGCCCGCGCCCTCGGATGCGTCGACGAAGGTCAGTTACATGCGATCGAAGCGGCGAGTCTGCTGCACGATCTCGGCAAGCTCGCCATTCCGGAGCACATCCTGAACAAACCGGGGCGTCTCACCGACGCCGAATACGCAACGATGAAGGAGCATGCGAGGATCGGGGCCGAGATTCTCGCCGGCGTGGACTTTCCGTATCCCGTGGTGCCGATTGTGCGGCACCATCATGAGAACTGGGACGGTACCGGCTACCCCGACAAGCTCGCTGGCGAGACCATCCCGCTCGGCGCGCGCATTCTCGCCGTGGTCGATTGCTTCGATGCGCTCACATCCGATCGCCCGTATCGACGGGCGCTCTCGAGCGTCGAGGCCATCGATATTCTTCGCCAGCGACGAGCCACCATGTACGATCCGGCCGTAGTCGATGTGTTCGTGACGATGGTTCCTTCCGTCGAATCGAGCGCTCCACCATCGCCCGCAATGGCGGCGCCCGCGGCAGTCACGCGGGTGGCAACCGGCGAGTCCTGGATCCAGCTGCATGATGACGAACGATTCGCAGCGTTGGCGGGCCCGGTCCTCGCCGTCGCATGCCGCACGACTTCCGCATCGGCCGGAGTCGTATTCACCTACCTCGAAGAGTTCGACGCACTCGCGCCTGCGGTGGCAGTCGGACTCGAGACCGCCGCGTTGAAGTCGCTGCACATGCGTCTCGGCGAGAGGCTCAGCGGATGGGTGGCGTCGAGCCGCGAAGGACA
>DATAFY010000489.1:0-4787 GCA_036257205.1 Steroidobacter sp.
CTGTGAAGGCGTTCAAAATCCGCGGTGTCGGCGACGACTACGCGAATGAGGTAGTCGAAGTCGCCGGTCATCAAGTAACACTCCATCACTTCCGGGATCTTCCGCACGGCCTCTTCGAATTTGCGCAGGTCGCTCTCGTCCTGCCGATCGAGCGTGATGCTGATGAATACGTTCACCGGGCAGCCCGCTTTGGGCTGACTCACGATCGCTGTATAGCCCTCAATGAGGCCGGATTCCTCAAGCGCTCGCACGCGTCGCAGGCACGCGGATTCGGAAAGGTTCACTCGTTGCGCGAGCAGGCTGTTGGGAATGCGGCCTTCATGCTGCAGCGCCTCAAGAATGGCCCTGTCGAATCGATCAAGCTTCATGCGCAAGAATCCTGCTCATGGGCGGCCGTCAGAGCAGGATTCTGCCACCGTGAGCCGGCATTTGGGAGAAATCCGCAGTTTTATTTTTTTTGCTGCGAACTAGAGTAACCGCACCTTCAACGGCGATTTCGAGGCTCCGCCATGCGTGTTGGCGTCCCTAAGGAAATCAAGAACCACGAGTATCGCGTCGGTCTGGTGCCCGCGGGCGTGCGCGAACTCGTTGCGGCTGGCCACGAAGTGCTCGTGCAGAGCACGGCCGGCGCAGGCATAGGCGTCGACGACCAGGCCTACGCCGCAGCCGGCGCACAGATCGTCGCGAGCGCTAAGGATGTCTTCGGCGCCAGCGACATGGTGGTTAAGGTCAAAGAGCCGCAGCTCGCCGAATGCAAGATGCTGCATCCGGGCCAGACCCTCTTCACGTACCTGCATCTGGCCGCGGATCCAGACCAGGCGAAAGCGCTCATGGCCTCTGGCGCCGCGGCCATCGCCTACGAAACGGTGACGGCGCCGGATGGCTCGCTCCCGCTGCTCACGCCAATGAGTGAAGTGGCCGGTCGTATGTCGGTGCAGGTTGGCTCCGCGTGTCTGCAGAAGGCGAACGGCGGTTTGGGCGTGCTGGTAGGGGGCGTCCCCGGGGTGCAGCCGGCGAAGGTTGTGATTCTTGGCGGCGGCGTTTCAGGAACGGCCGCGGCGGAGATCGCGGTTGGCATGCGGGCCGATGTGGTCGTTGTCGACAAGTCTCTCAAACGCCTGCGTGCACTCGATGCGCAGTTCGGCGGCAGACTGAAAACCGTTGCGTCGACGACCGAAGCCATTGAGGCGCTGGTTCGTGAAGCGGATCTCGTCATCGGCGCCGTACTCATCGCAGGCGCGGCAGCGCCGAAGCTTGTGACGCACGACATGGTGCGCAAGATGAGGGCCGGCGCCGTCATGGTGGACATCTCGATCGACCAGGGCGGTTGCTTCGAAACGAGTCGACCGACCACGCATGCCGACCCTACCTTCGTTGTGGAAGGCGTCGTGCACTATTGCGTAACGAACATGCCAGGCGCCGTGCCGCGCACGTCGACGTTCGCGCTGACCAACGCCACGCTGCCGTACGTGAAGGCGCTCGCCGATCACGGCGCCGAAAAAGCACTCAGCCTCGACCCGCATTTCGCACTTGGCCTGAATGTGCATCGCGGCGGCATTACACACGAAGCCGTCGCGAAGGCGTTGAACATCCCACAACGTCCCTGGCGTCCCCGGAGTGCGGACGCGGCGTGAGGGGCAACGAAACATACGAAATGGCGTTCACTGCCTTGAACCCTTAAGCGTTGCTTGCCGGTCGTGCGGGTCCGCGAACTCTGATCGCGCCTGCCTGCCTCGCCAGCGGCCCTCCTCCCAAACTGGGCCCGCCGCCGGTGCGGTTTTTTTGTGTTGCCGAGTTTGAATCGGCGCGCGCGGTCCGCATACTGCTTCGATGTTCGACCGCATCACGCCCATTAACAAAGCTCTCATCCTCGCGAACATTGCGGTGTTCGCCCTGCAAGGTCTATTCGGCGGCTTCGTCGAGGTGCACTTCGCTTTGTGGCCGACGACGGCCGCAGCGCTCGATTACCCGCCGTTTCGGCCCTGGCAAGTCATGACATATGGGTTTCTGCACGGGAACCTGACGCACTTGTTCTTCAACATGTTCGCGTTGTTCATGTTCGGGTCCGATATCGAGCGGCTTTTCGGGCCGAGACGCTATCTCGAGTATTACCTGCTCTGCGTCGTCGGCGCGGCGGTAATGCACTTGATCGTGGTGACATCCGCCCATCTGCCGCCTGCGCCCACGGTGGGCGCATCGGGAGGGGTCTTCGGCCTGCTCCTTGCGTTCGGCATGGCCTGGCCGAAAAGAATGATCATTCTGTTGTTCCCGCCCATCCCGATGCCGGCGTGGCTATTCGTCACGCTTTACGGTTTACTCGAGCTTTATCTCGGCGTCACTGGCACCGCTTCGGGCGTCGCGCACTTCGCCCATCTCGGCGGCATGGCCACCGGCTTCGTCACCATTCGTTACTGGCAGGCGCGGGCGCGGCGAGGTAGATGACTGATCATCCCTCGCGCGACTGGTAACTGGCGACTCTGTTCCGAAACTCCTTGGCATCATGGCCATTCAGGCGGCCATGGAACCGTCGTTCGCGTTCAGCCCGCGCAGGCTCTTAGAAATGCGCCTCCGCCGTCCTATCCACTGAACGATAGGCGCTAATCGCTGATTCCTCACTTCTGCAGCCGCAACTCCGCCACCAGCATACGAAGTTCCTGCAGGCTCACAGTCTGCGGCGGCGTGGGCGCGCCGATATTGAGCGTAATCTTGGGCCAGAAGCGCCGGGGCCAGCGCCGCCACACGGACGGGTACTTACGCGAGAACATGGAATCCCAAAGACCCGAGAGCGCCATCGGAATCACGGGCACGGGCGTTCCTTTCAGGATGCGCATCATGCCCGCACGAAATTCAGCGATTTCGCCGTCAGGGGTGAGCCGACCTTCCGGAAAAATACACACGAGATTGCCTTCGCGCAATTCGCTCGCCGCCGTCTGAAACGCGCGCTCGTACACGACCGGGTCTTCTTTCGCGGACGCCACCGGGATCGCTTTCATCCCACGAAAAATCGCACTCAGCATCGGGATGCGAAAAATGCTGCTCTCCATGATGAAGCGGATCGGACGCGGGCATGCTGCCGAGATGACGAGGGCGTCGGCAAAGCCGACGTGATTGCAGATGAGCAACGCCGGCCCTTTCTGCGGAATGCGCTCGACGCCCCGAGTTTCGAGCCGATAGATGACGTGTACAAGCAGCCAAGCAATGAAACGGAGCAAGAACTCCGGCACCAAGCCGTAGATGTAGATCGCCACGAAGGCATTGAGGACGCCCGTCGCCAGCAGCAGCTGTGGAATGCCGAGCCCCTGGCGCAATGCAAGGGCGGCCAAGCTTGCCGCGGCGACCATGAATAAGGCGTTCAGGATGTTGTTTGCGCCGATGACGCGCGACATCACCTCGCGCCGGGCGCGCTGCTGGACTAACGCGTACAGCGGCACGATAAAAAAGCCGCCGAACATGCCAATCAGACCGAAATCGAGCAGCACACGCCAGGAGCCCGGCTGCACGAGGAATTCGCTCGCATCGAGCGCTCTGACTGCTGCGTCGGTCGGCGTGGCAAAGTACAGGTCGACCGCGAACACCGTCAAACCGATGGAGCCGAACGGAACAAGTCCAATCTCGACCTTGCGTCCGGACAGCCGCTCGCACAGCAGCGATCCCACGCCTACGCCCGCGGAGAACGCGACGAGGAGCAACGTCACAACCTGTTCGCCGCCGCCGAGCACGTCCCTGCAGTACAGCGGCAGCTGTGCGAGCACGATCGCGCCGTAGAACCAGAACCAGGAGATCCCGAGTAGCGATAGAAAAACGGTGCGCGATTCGTACGCCGCCCGCAGGTTGTGCCATGTCGACGTCCAGGGACTCCAATCGACTCGCAGCGTCGGAGCAGACGGATTGACGCGCGGGATCGCCAGGCTCGAGAGGAATCCCAATACGGCGATCGACACGAGCGCGGTCATGATCAGCTGGACGTTCGCTTCCGCCGCGAGCAGCCCGGCGACGAGCGTTCCCAGAAGAATCGCGACGAACGTGCCCATCTCCACCAGCGCGTTGCCGCCCACGAGCTCCGCATCCTGGAGAACTTCGGGCAGCAAGCCGTACTTCGCGGGTGCGAAGAATGTCGAGTGCACACCCATGAGAAACAATGCCCCGAGCAGCACTTCGATGCTGTGTACGGCGAATCCGAATCCCGCGACCGCCATGATCGCGACCTCAGCCGCTTTAACGGCCTTAAGCACCAGCGATTTGTCGTAGCGATCCGCGAGTTGGCCGGCGATCCCGGAGAACAGTACGTAGGGGAGGATGAACAGTCCGGCCGCGATGTTGGTGAGCAGTTCCGGCTCGATGCTCGTGTATTGAGCCGCCTGGTACGCGGCGAGAATCACAAGCACGTTCTTGTAGACGTTGTCATTAAGGGCGCCGAGCGCCTGCGCGCCGAAGAAAGGCAGGAAGCGGCGTTGTCGGAGCAGGCGGAACTGCGTGCCGTGGGAACCCGGGGAATGGCTCATGCTAAGTCGTCGTTCGAATTGTTGGCGCTAGCGTACATGTATCTGGAAGTGGACGGCGACCAGCAACGGCGATCAAGCGCCGTAGAATGACGCCCCGTCGACTGCTCATCGGACGCGCCGTGCCCGAGTATTATTCGAGCAAGGATGCTGGCCGCCTGAAAGTCTCGCCCGCCGCGCGGCGTTGAAGCGGTAGGGGGTCAGCACTCTCGTGCGGGTTGCGCGCGTGTTGGTAAGCGGCAAACGCGCGTCCGCGAGAGCCCGGAGTGCGCCGAGCTTCTTGCTTGC
>DATAFY010000492.1:0-1950 GCA_036257205.1 Steroidobacter sp.
GGTACTGAAGAAGACTGATGAGACGACTCTCGATGAGCTGAGCCTCGGGCAGCGGCGCGCACACGCGCAGGATGGGTTCGCTCCCGAAGAAGACGGTTCCCTCGGGCATGGCGAACACATCGCCCGTGAAACGCCACGCCCGCAGGCGCTCAAGGCATGCTGCGCTCACGCGCTGGGTTGCACCGAGCCACTCGAGCTCTTCGGAGGTGAATCGCAGTCGTTCGAGAAACTCGAGAATTTGCTCGAGGCCCGCCGCGACAAGGAAGTTCCGTGTATCAGGCAAGCGCCGCACGAAGAATTCGAACACGGCGGGCTGCTCCATATGCAGCCGGTAATACGCATCGAGCATCGTGAGCTGATAGAAGTCCGTCAGCAGCGCCGGACCTGCGTCGGCTGCGGCTTCGATGGGACTGTTCTCGGCCGGCGAGTCGCCGGTCGTCAATGGGCGCTCCACCACTTTATGAACTCCTGACAGTCAATCAAAGGCTCGCGATACACGCGATCAGCATCCGATCTCGCGCGCGAACATTTCCGGGAATGCTCTAAAGGTCCTCTATCGCCTGAGAGAGGCGTCCACCACCGATGCGCACACGCGAGCCCGACGTTGCAGCGTCCAGCCCCTCGAGCAAGCGCTTGAACTCCTTGACCATCCCCCGTCTGCGTGACGCACTTCCCACCCCTGTGCCGCTCAGCGCGTCGAGTCAGCTTTCGCTTGTTTCATCTCGCCATGCTCTCCTCATCGCAGGCGATCGCCGGCAAAGCCGTCGTCACTATCGGGCGAATTAGGGATGCGGCCAATCAGGGAAGCTACAGGATGGGGCCGCGGATTGCCGCGGTTGTGCGCCTGGGGATAGCCTCCCGACAGGCGTAGAGGTTCCGGGAGTCAGGTATGGCGAACCCCGAAGCAAACCCGCGGGCAGGCATGGGCAAGCGCGAGACGCTGCTGTTCGCCCCGGCGCACACGGCCGTCCTCGCTGAGCGCACGGCGCGAGCGCTTGGCCTCGCTCTGGCGCCGAGCGAAGAACGTGAGTTCGACGGCGGAGAACACAAGATCCGTCCCTTGCGCGAGGTTCGCGGCTGCGATGTGTTCGTGATGCAAAGCCTGGCAGGTGATGAGCATGCATCCGCAAACGACAAACTCTGCCGGCTGTTATTCTTCATCGGCGCACTGAAGGACGCAGGCGCTGCGCGCGTTACGGCCTGTACGCCTTACCTGTGCTATGCGCGCAAGGACCGACGCACGCAGGCGCGCGATCCGGTGACGACGCGCTATGTGGCTGCGATGTTCGAGGCGGTCGGCGTCGATCGCGTACTCGTGCTCGAGGTGCACAATGAGGCCGCTTTCGACAACGCATTTCGCTGTGAAGCAATACGACTCTCCTCGGGATCGGTGTTTAGCGAGCACCTCGCTCGACTCGGGGCGAGCTCGAATCTCACGGTCGCCTCGCCGGACGTCGGCGGGATAAAGCGAGCGCAGGTTCTGCGGGAGACGCTCGCCTCAAAGTTCAACGATCAGTTCGGGTTCGCTTTCATGGAGAAGCGTCGCGCGGCCGGCGTTGTCTCCGGCGATAAGCTGATCGGCGACGTCGCAGGGCGGGACGTGCTCATCTTTGACGATCTGATTGCGTCGGGAGGGACGATCGCGCGGGCTGCTCGGGCGGCGCGCGCGGCGGGCGCGCGCCGGGTGTATGCGGCGGCATCACACGCCGTATTCACGCCCGCTGCAGTGCAACTATTCGATCCGGACGGGCCCGATGCCGTGCTCGTCAGCGATTCTGTCGCGCTGCCGGCGGCCTTCGAGCGCTTTACCCAAGGCTCGCTGCAGATCTGCTCGGTTGCGCCGCTGTTCGCGGCGGCGATCACCGAATTGGTACGATCGGATTAGGCGCAAGAAAGGAAAGCGTTCGCTAGCGCCTCACCCTGTTCGTTCGCGAGTTTTGTACAAGCCGC
>DATAFY010000512.1:0-2802 GCA_036257205.1 Steroidobacter sp.
TTTTATGCACTTTGCGTAGGTTCTCGCCCGACGTCTGCCGACGCGTCAAGCGCTCGCGCTGTAGAAAATGCGGGCTCGCAGGTTTCAAGGATCCTAGAGGCGCGAACTAGATCGGGAAGCGACCGAATCTGCAGCTTGAGCATCATGCGTGCGCGCCGCGCCTTAATTGTTCGTTCGCAGAACCCGAGCTGGACCGCCAGCTGCTTGTTCAACTTGCTATTCGCGATCCCGAAAAAGATCGTCCGTTCCGCCTCGCTCAGCTGCGCGAAACGCGAGCGAAGCTCCTCGATCGCACGTCGCGCAGCACGTCTTTGCTCGTCGATTTGGAGCGCTTTGCGTACGGCGTGCAGAATCCGGTCAGCATCTGCTGGCTTGAGGATATAGTCGACGGCGCCAGATTTCATCGCATCCACGCTCGTAAGCACGTCGTCGTAGCCGGTCAGTAAAACGACGGGCGGCGCCCAATGACGAGAGCGAAGCGCCTTTAGCAGCTCAACGCCGCTCGGGCCCGGCATGGAGATGTCTAGCAGCATGCATCCGGGATCGTCGAGCACGTTGGCGAGTAGAAACTCGCCCGCGCACCGGTAGCCTGCGGCCGGAAAATGATTTGCAGCCAGCATTCTCAGCATGCTGTTGCGGAAACTCTCGTCATCATCGATGACGTGCACCCGCGGCGGCGCAGCCGATTCTTCGTCACGCATTGGCACTCTCAAGCCGTCGAAAGATGTCCGCACGCATCGATCTGTGGACACCCCCTGGCGCACAAGCAAGCATCGCCAAGTCCAGCCCCGCGCACTATCGAGATTTCGCATGCGAGACCGCGGCGAAATGGAAATGTAGAATTGGATCGGGAGTCGTCGGGATAACTTTTTCGTCAGTATCCGGCGATCTCCGATCCGCAGCGCGCAACACACGGGCAACGCAGAATAGTCAAGAGCCGAGCCCGGAGCGCCGGTCCAGTACCCGAATACAAACCCCCAATCTGAACTGATCGAATTGCGGCGTGCGAGTCGCCTATTCGCGCGGATCAGAACACACCCGGCGTCGCGCGAGCTCTCGCTGGCGCTCGAAACCGAAGACTCGAGGGTGGGCCTGAAGTTGGCCGTTCTGCGCGGAGAGACCTGGCCGCCGGGCGCTATGCCGCTGCCCGATTCCAGGCTTCCGATGGCCGATAATCGACCCTCCAGCCTCGAGGGACGATCAGCCTTCGCAAATCACGAGCGAGCCGCTTGCGTCGCCAGCCTGATCGCCGCCCCGATCGCGAGCAAGAGCAAACCACCCGCGCCGATCAGCGGAAGCGGGCTCGCCGTCCGCGGCATCTCAGGAGCCGCTGCAACATGCGCCGGAGCGGCTTCGAGCGGCTGCGTGGTCAGAGGCTCAGTATCGGCCGTCGCTACGGCGATTACCGGCTCAGTGACTTTCACGTAGGCCGTAAGCTCCTGGCCGACGGCCAACTCTTCCGGAGCGATCGGTTTTCCATCGGCGAGCACGCGCCGATTGGGCGCGATGGTAATATTCTGCGCAGCTCCGTGCGAGCCGTCGGGCAGTTTCGTGCGAATGCGAACTGTGCGGCCGGCGACGCGCAGCAGGTCTGCTTTGAACACGGCGTACTGTTCGCCGTCGCGTGTCACGACGTCTAGACACGCCTCACGCGCCTTTGGGAAGCGCTCCAGCACGTCCTGACTGAACTCTACGTCCTTGCACTTGGCCGGTTGCGCATGCAAGGCCGGCGCAGCTGAGAGGCTGAGGATGGCGACATAGAAGGCGGTAAGTAATGTCGATGGCATGACTGTCTCCTAGGTGGCGGGAGCGCCGTTGGCGGGCCACAGGTATGCGCCGCGCACGACAAAACGCCGAGGCGCATGCCCGAGGTAGTAAAACGGGTAGCAAGTGACGAGCGTGATGGTGGGTTCTTCGGTGTCGGCGAGCAGGCGATGATCGGCGGCGTCCACGACGCTTATTGACTCGACGCGATAGCGATGCAGGCGCGCGCGCGTCTGTACTTCGAGGATGTCGCCGCGCCTAATGTCTTTCAGCACGCGAAAGAAGCCGTCGCGATGACCCGCGACGCCGACGTTGCCGCCTTCGTCAGGCTGCGACATTCCTTCAATCAGTCCAGCGCCGCGGTTCAGATGAAGTTCACTGGAGTCCGGGTAGAGCGGCGCCACGAGCTTGAGCGAGCGGGCTCGCAACACGCCGATCGGCTCGCCGGCCGCCATGCCCTGACTTGCGAGGAACGCCTGCACGCGCGTCCGCGACCAGAGTGATTGATCAGGAGATGTGTGAACTGGATCGGCGCGAGAAAAGCCCGCAACATTGTTCGAGAAGCTTGCGACATCGTGTCGACGGCCGAGCTCACCCGCCGTCAGCGCGAGCGCATACACTCCGCACAGGAGTGCGCCGAGCGCCAGTACGATCCGCTGACTTGCAAGAAGGAGGCGGCGCGCCGCCGAAAGGAAGGCCGTCGGCTGGGCATCCATAACAGAGAGGATCGAAGAGCCCGTCGATGCCCGCTATCAGGATTTCGCAAGACTCTTCGCTAGTCACAAGTGATTAGTATTTCTGACTAGCGATTGGCGGGAATGGGAAATTGGAGTGCAACTCACGCGCGAATGCGCACAAGTCCCGAATCCGCTGCGTCGTAGTGCGCCGAGGGATGCTCATCTGGCGCAACGGACAAAGCGCAACGTACAACGGACGCCGGCCAGCGCATGACTCATCGGCCAGCCCTGAGGCGGCCACGCACGACGCTCACTGCGACCGACAGCACAAACGCGAGGAGCGCCAGCGCGTTCAACAGGC
>DATAFY010000116.1:0-3250 GCA_036257205.1 Steroidobacter sp.
TGGGCCATGTGTGGTCGGTGGCGTATTTCAGGTTGATCGTGGACTTCTGCATGTCCCAGGCCGCGGTGTCGATTCACAAGTACTGCAACGGAGAGGCCGTCACGAACCGCCTGCCACCGCTAATGAATCTGTCCAGCCGCAAGATGGGCATTCACGAGTGGTCGTACAAGAACGACTACAACCCGGTCGAGCGGCGCCTGATGCCGCACGTCGATCTACGTGAGCGCTTCAAGAAGGTCAACATCGAAGTGGAACTTGGCTTCACCGCCGAACAGGCGGTCGCTGAGGTTCAGCGCTGCCTCAACTGCGACGTGCAGACCGTGTTCGAAGCAAAGCTGTGCATCGAGTGCGACGCCTGCATCGACATCTGCCCGGTCGATTGCCTGACGATTGCCGCCAACGGTTCCGAGGAAGAACTGCGCCCGCGCCTGAAGGCGCCGGCATTGAACCTCACTCAGCCGCTGTTCGTGTCCGAACCGCTGAAACAGACCGGCCGGGTGATGGTCAAAGATGAAGACATCTGCGTGCACTGCGGGTTGTGCGCCGAACGCTGCCCGACGGCGGCGTGGGACATGCAGAAATCGACAATCACAATTCCCTACGCGAGCGACGAGACCACCCCATCATGCTTCAAGCAGCAGCCTCGCAAGACCGCATAAACGATTTCGTCCTGAAGCTCGCGAACGTCAACGGCACCGGCTCAGCAAGCGCGAACTCGCTGTTGATGAAGTCCATTTTCCGGATGGGAATTCCGGTGATGGGCAAGAACTACTTTCCGTCGAACATCCAGGGGCTGCCGACCTGGTATGAGATCCGCGTGACGCGCGACGGTTATGTCGCCCGCTCGGGACGCGTCGACATCATGGTCGCGATGAATGCGGAAACGTACGCGAAAGACGTCCGGGAAGTCAGCGCCGGCGGTTATCTGATCTACGATTCGACCTGGCCTCGTCCTGCGCTCTTGAAGCGCGATGACATCACCATCGTCGGGATGCCCTTCGCCCGGATGTGCAACGAGACGTTCCAGGGCGTGCGGGCGCGAATCCTGCTTAAGAACATCATGTACGCCGGCGCGCTCGCCGCGCTGCTCGACATGGACATAGAACTGATGCGTGCGATGCTTGCCGAGAGCTATGCGAAGAAGAAGGCGCTGCTCGATGCGAACGTGCAGGCGCTCGACATCGGCTACAACTACGCGAAAGAGCATGTCCCGTGTCCTCTGCCGTTGCGCGTCGCGCGCATGAATGAAACCTCCGACCACATCATGATCGACGGCAACACGGCGGCGGCGCTCGGCTGCCTCTACGCCGGCGCGACCGTGGGCGCGTGGTATCCGATCACGCCTTCCACGTCGCTGATGGATGCTTTCAAGAGTTTCTGCGAGAAGTGGCGTATCGATCCCGAGACGGGCAAGCGCAATTTCCTGATCGTGCAGGCCGAGGACGAGCTCGCCGCGATTGGCGCGGTGATCGGCGCCTGCTGGAACGGCGCCCGCGCGTTCACGCCGACGAGCGGTCCCGGCTTGTCGTTGATGAGCGAGTTCTTGGGATACGCCTACTACGCGGAGCTGCCCGCGGTATTGTTCGACGTACAGCGCGTCGGGCCCTCGACGGGTATGCCGACGCGAACGCAGCAGTGCGACCTGATGCTCGCGGCGTATGCTTCCCATGGCGACACGCGGCACGTGCTGCTGTTTCCGAACAGCCCTGAGGAATGCTTCTACATGGCGGTGCAGGCCTTCGATCTGTCTGATCGGCTGCAGACGCCCGTGTTCGTCATGTCCGATCTGGATATTGGCATGAACGACTGGATGTGCCCGACGCTGAAGTGGGATGAGGCGTACCAGCCTGATCGCGGCAAGGTGCTTACAAAGGAGCAGATCGAGAAGCTCGACAAAATCCATCGCTATCTGGATCTCGATGACGACGCCATACCGTACCGCACGCTGCCCGGCGTGCACCCCAAGGGCGCCTACTTCACGCGCGGCTCCGGTCATACGCAGTACGGCGGCTACACCGAAGACTCGGCCGAGTATCAGATCGTGCTCGACCGTCTCAAGCGGAAGTTCGATACGGCGAAAAAGCTCGTGCCGAAGGCGGCGGTCGAGCGATCGGGGCATGAGGCCGCAATCGTGACGCTCGGCAGTTGCGACGGCGCCGTGCGGGAGGCGCGCGACATTCTCAAGCGGCGCGGCGTTGAGCTCGACTACATGCGTGTGCGTGCGTTTCCGTTCGGCCACGATGTCGAGAAGTTCCTGGCGTCGCATTCGCTGATCTTCGTTGTCGAGCAGAACCGCGACGCCCAGCTGCGCAGCCTGCTCACGCTGGAAACTCCGGTGGAGAAATCAAAGCTGCGTTCGATCCTGCACTACAGCGGCCTGCCGATTTCATCGAGCAGCATCGTGGACGGCGTTCTGACCGAACTCGGCGAAGGAAAGCGGTTGGCCCCCGCGGGGATTTCCGTTGGTCACGGTTAGCGGTTAGCGAGTAAGCGCTCTCGGCTTTCGCGAGTCACAAGTCACTATTTACTACCATCATGAGTTTCATCAACAAACCGAAAGTTGCGCATCCCAGCCTGCCGCGAAATGAGCTGGGCCTGACGCGTCGGGACTACGAAGGCAGCATGTCCACGCTGTGTGCAGGATGCGGGCACGACTCTGTGACGGCTGCGATCATTGAAGCGATCTGGGGAATGTCCTTGCGGCCCGAGCAGCTCGCCAAGTTGTCGGGCATAGGGTGTTCATCCAAGACCACCGCGTATTTCGTGAGCGGCGGGCATGGATTCAACGCCGTGCACGGCCGCATGCCGTCGATCGCAACGGGCGCGATCGCCGGCAACAAGGATCTGTACTACATCGGTGTTTCGGGCGACGGCGACACCTTGTCGATCGGCTTCGGGCAGTTCGCGCACGCCATCCGTCGCAACATCAGCATGCTGTACATGGTTGAGAACAACGGCGTGTATGGACTCACCAAAGGTCAGTTCTCGGCGTCGGCTGACATTGGTTCAAAAGCGAAGCGGGGCGAGACGAATCAGCAGCCGCCCATCGATCCGGTGCTTACCGCGCTCACTCTCGGCTGTACATTCATCGCGCGCAGCTTCTCGGGCGACAAGGAGCAGCTCGTCCCGATCCTCAAGGCCGCCCTGCGCCACCGCGGCTTCGCGCTGGTGGACGTGATCTCCCCGTGCGTGACCTTCAACGACCACGAAGGCTCGACCAAGAGCTACGAATTCGTGCGCGACCACTACG
>DATAFY010000556.1:0-5580 GCA_036257205.1 Steroidobacter sp.
GGCCCCGTTGACGCTGTCATAGGTTTTGCGCAACGGATGCGCCAGCTCCACCTGAACGCCGACGCGCAGCGCCGGATCTTGCAAACGCGCTTCGACGACCTTGATGGTGCTGCGCGCCGCCGCCGCCTCGCCGCGCACGAGTTCTCCGGACAAGCGATACGTGAGCATCCGCAGGCTTCCCGCCAGATTGATCGCGCGCGCCTGACCTGCCGACATCTCCGTGAAGATGGTGGAGAGCAGAATCGAAGCCATCGCAAGCACGACGATCGCGCCCATGGCAATGCCGAGTCTGCCGAGAATGGATTGGGCCTCGGGCCCCATATCGGTGCTCATGAGCCTCTACCTTGCCGTCCTTCGATGCGCTCCGAAACCCATATTCGCGACGCTACCTCCAAAGATTCTTCCTCAAGATGCGGGCGCTCCGACCGCGCGCAAGTCATGGATTTTTCTGGCTCGTCGGCATTTGCCCCCAGAGTGCGCATACCACTTTAGAGGTAGCGCCCCCGCATTCTATGATCTACATCAAATTTCGGGCGAGCGCGGCTCGGCAATGTTGCACACGACGCAACATGCGAGGGCTCCAAAAAAATGGCATCGCTAGCAACGAAGCAAATAGCCGTAGTCACGATGAGCACGATCGCGTTCACCGTGTGCTTCGCCGTTTGGATGATGTTCGCAGTGATCGGGATCCCGATTAAGGGATTACTGGGCCTGAACGAAACCCAGTTCGGGCTGCTGGCGGCCACTCCCGTGCTCACCGGCTCACTCATTCGCCTGCCGCTCGGGATATGGGCCGACCGCCACGGCGGTCGCATAGTGTTCTTCCTCCTGATGCTCTCCACCGTGCTGCCGATCTATCTCATCGGCAAAGCGAACGAATACTGGCAGTTCCTGCTCTGCGGACTGTTCGTCGGTCTGGCGGGCGGCTCCTTCTCAGTCGGCATCGCCTACTGCGCCCGCTGGTTCCCCAAGAATCAGCAGGGCTTCGCGATGGGAATTTTCGGCGCCGGCAACTCGGGCGCCGCAGTGACGAAGTTCGTTGCGCCGGCGTTGCTGGTCGCGTTCGGCTGGCGCTTCGTTCCGCAGGTATACGCCGTCGCAATGGTGATTACGGCGCTTGCGTTCTTCTTCTTCACGTATGACGACCCTTCCCATCGAGTCTCGCCGAAGGTGTCCGTAAGACAGCAGCTGGCGGCGCTGAAAGATCCGCAGGTGTGGAAGTACTGCCAATACTATTCGATCGTCTTCGGCGGATATGTGGCGCTTTCTCTTTGGATGACCAAATACTACGTGCAGGAGTACGGGTTCGATATCAAGCTCGGGGCGCTCCTCGCGGCGTGCTTCTCACTGCCCGGCGGCGTGCTGCGTGCGATCGGCGGCTGGCTCTCCGATAAGTACGGCGCGCAGAAGGTCACCTGGTGGGTGATGTGGGTTTCATGGGTGTGCCTGTTCCTGCTCTCTTATCCGCAGACGGATTTCATTGTAACCACCGTCAATGGACCGCGTACGTTCCATGTCGGGCTCAATGCATGGACCTTCACCGCGCTCATGTTCGTCGTCGGCGTAGCCTGGGCGTTCGGCAAGGCCTCGGTGTTCAAGTACATCTCTGATGAATACCCGGACAACATCGGCGTGATCTCCGGCATCGTCGGTCTCGTGGGCGGACTGGGCGGTTTCATTCTGCCGATTCTGTTCGGACTGCTCGTCGACCTGACCGGCGTGCGCTCCTCCGCTTTCATGCTGCTGTACGGCGTTGTGTGGGTCTCGCTCATCTGGATGTACTTCACCGAAGTACGCCGCACTGACGTGCTCCATCACACGCTTCTCAACGAGACAGGCAAGGTTCAGGCGCATTACTGAGGCCCTCGCTACCGATCACCCGATTACGGAGTCAACATGTCAACTGCACAATCGAATGTCGCCGTCGCGCCCGTCGGCGGGCGCGTGCTCAAGATCTGGACGCCCGAGGATCAGGCGTTCTGGGAGCGCGAAGGCAAGGCCGTCGCGAATCTAAACCTGTGGATTTCGATTCCTGCGCTGTTCCTCGCGTTCGCTGTGTGGATGGTGTGGAGCGTCGTCGTGGTGAACATGCCTAACGTGGGCTTCAAGTACACTACCGATCAGCTCTTCTGGCTTGCAGCCATTCCATCGCTCTCCGGGGCGACGCTGCGCATCTTCTACTCCTTCCTCGTGCCGATGTTCGGCGGCCGCAAGTGGACGACGATCTCGACGGCGTCGCTTCTGCTGCCGGCGATCGGCATCGGTTTTGCCGTCCAGCATTCCGACACTCCCTACTGGGTGATGGCGACCCTAGCGGTGCTGTGCGGCTTCGGCGGCGGCAACTTCTCCTCGAGCATGGCGAACATCAGCTTCTTTTTCCCCAAGGAGCGCAAGGGCTCGGCGCTCGGCCTCAATGCCGGCCTGGGCAATCTCGGCGTCAGCGCCGTTCAGTTCGTCGCGCCTCTGGTGATCACGTTCGGCCTGTTCGGCGGCTTCGGCGGCGATTCCCAGACCTGGGTGAAAGAAGGCGTCGAAAAGCAGTTGTGGCTCCAGAACGCGGGTTTCGTGTGGGCGCCGTTCATCATACTGTCGACCCTAAGCGCCTGGTTCTTCATGCACGACATCGCCGACGCCGAAGCCTCGTTTTCAGAACAGGCGATTATCTTCAAGCGCAAGCACACATGGCTCATGTGCTGGCTGTACATCGGCACCTTCGGCTCGTTCATCGGGTTCTCGGCTGGGCTGCCGCTTCTGATCAAGTGGCAGTTCCCGCAAATCGATCCGATGAAGTTCGCGTTCTTCGGTCCGCTCGTCGGCGCGCTGGTGCGGCCCTTCGGCGGCTGGCTGTCGGACCGGCTGGGCGGCGCGCGAGTCACCTTCTGGACGTTCCTGGGCATGATCGCCGGCGTGGCGAGCGTGCTCTCCTTCCTGCCCGTGCACGGTGAAGGCGGCAACTTCAACGGCTTTCTCCTGAGCTTCATGCTACTCTTTGCGTTCTCCGGGATCGGCAACGGCTCGACGTTCCGGATGATTCCGGTGATTTTCATGACGGAACGGCAGCGCGCCGCCGCAGGCAAGGGATCGCTTGCCCGCGAACAGGCGACAAAGCAAGCCAATAAGGAAGCCGCTGCAGTCCTCGGGTTCTCCGCGGCGATCGGCGCCTACGGCGGATTCTTCATTCCGAAGTCGTACGGCACCTCCATCGCGCTGACGGGCGGCGCGGACGCTGCGCTCTACGGTTTCATCACTTTCTACGTCAGCTGCGTTGCGCTCACCTGGTGGTGGTACTCGCGCAAGAACGCGCCGATGCCCTGCTAACGCCAACGAAGAGGAGTTGTGGATCCGGCGCAAGCCGCCGGATCCGGGAGAAACAATGAGTCACTTTCTCGATCGACTGATGTTCTTCACTCGCCGCAGCGAGAAATTCTCGGGCGGGCACGGCGTCGCCACGAACGAAGATCGCACATGGGAAGACGGCTATCGCAAGCGCTGGTCGCACGACAAGATCGTGCGATCGACGCACGGCGTCAACTGCACCGGTTCCTGTTCATGGAAGATCTACGTCAAGGGCGGCATCGTCACATGGGAGACGCAGCAGACCGACTACCCGCGCACGCGAGCCGATCTGCCCAATCATGAGCCGCGCGGCTGCCAGCGCGGGGCGAGCTACTCCTGGTATCTCTACAGCGCGAATCGACTGAAGCATCCTCTCGTGCGCGGCGCCCTCATTCGCCTGTGGCGCGAGGCGCGCAAACAGCACGATCCCGTGCGCGCCTGGGCCTCCATTGTCGAGAACAAAGACAAGCTGAAGTCGTACCAATCGCGCCGCGGTCTCGGCGGGTTCGTGCGCTCCGACTGGGATGAAGTGAACGAGATCGTCGCCGCGGCGAACATATACACGATCAAGAAATACGGCCCCGACCGCATCATCGGCTTCTCCCCCATTCCGGCGATGTCGATGGTTTCGTACGCCGCAGGCTCACGCTATCTGTCGCTGATCGGCGGCGTGTGCATGAGCTTCTACGACTGGTACTGCGATTTGCCGCCCTCCTCCCCGCAGATCTGGGGCGAGCAGACGGACGTGCCCGAATCCGCTGACTGGTACAACTCCAACTACATCATCGCGTGGGGTTCGAACGTGCCGCAGACGCGCACGCCCGACGCGCACTTCTTCACGGAAGTTCGTTACAAAGGCGCCAAGACGGTCGCCGTGACGCCCGATTACGCCGAAGTCGCGAAACTCGCGGATGTGTGGCTCAACCCCAAGCAGGGCACCGACGCCGCCATGGCCATGGCGATGGGCCACGTGATCATGAAGGAGTGGCACATCGAGGGCCACAGCGAGTATTTCAACGATTACGCTCGTCGCTACACCGACATGCCGCTGCTCGTGCGCCTGAAAGAGCAGAACGGCCGCTTGGTGCCGGAGCGCTTCGTGCGCGCATCCGATTTCAGCACGCATCTGGATCAGGAGAACAATCCGGAGTGGAAGACGGTCGCCTATGACGAGATCGGCGAGCGCATCGTCGTGCCGACGGGTTCAATAGGTTTCCGCTGGGGCGAGAACGGCGCGGGCGCCGGGAAGTGGAACATTGAATCGAAAGAGGCCGGCGGCGCGGAAGTGCGGCTGCAGCTAACGTTGGCGCGTTCGCACCACAGTATTGCGGATGTGGCCTTTCCTTATTTCGGCGGTCAGTACAACCCGCACTTCACCGCGAGCGAGCATCCGGAGGTGCTGTCGCGGAAGGTGCCCGTCCAGAAGCTCGCGCTCAGGGACGGCGATGTTTACGTCGCCACGGTTTTCGACTTGCTCGCCGCGAACTACGGCGTAGACCGCGGCTTTGGCGACGCCGGCGTAGCCAAGAGTTACGACGAAGACGCGCCGTATACGCCGGCTTGGCAGGAGAAAATCACCGGCGTGCCGCGCGCAAAAGTGATTACCGTCGCCCGCGAATTCGCCGAAACCGCGCATAAGACGCACGGTAAATCGATGGTCATCATCGGCGCGGCGATGAATCACTGGTATCACATGGACATGAACTACCGCAGCATCATCAACATGCTGATGATGTGCGGTTGCGTCGGTCAGTCCGGCGGCGGTTGGGCTCACTACGTCGGCCAGGAGAAACTGCGACCGCAGATCGGTTGGGCGGCGCTCGCGTTCGCGCTCGACTGGGTGCGCCCGCCGCGGCAGCAAAACTCCACGTCCTTCTTCTACGCGCACAGCGACCAGTGGCGCTACGAGAAAGTCGGCGTGAACGAGATTCTCTCGCCGCTTGCGGACGCGCAGCAGTTCTCTGGCAGCCTCATCGACTTCAATGTGCGTGCTGAGCGCATGGGGTGGTTGCCCTCCGCTCCGCAGCTCGAGACCAACCCCCTGGAAGTTGTGAAACTGGCTCAAGCGGCCGGCGTGGATCCCAAAGACTATGCCGTCAAGGGCCTCAAGGAAGGGACGCTCAGGCTGTCCTGCGAGGACCCGGACAATCCGCAGAACTTTCCACGCAACATGTTTGTCTGGCGCTCAAACCTGCTCGGCTCGAGCGGCAAGGGTCATGAGTACTTCCTCAAGCACCTGCTCGG
>DATAFY010000580.1:0-4414 GCA_036257205.1 Steroidobacter sp.
ATCGATGACGTGCAGCAACAGCGTCGACTCGCGCGCTTCCTGCAATGTGGACCGGAACGCTGCGACCAGCTCGTGCGGCAGATCGCGCACGAAACCCACAGTGTCCGCCAACAGCGCATGACGCGCATCGGGGAGCTCAAGCCTGCGCACTGCGGGATCGAGCGTCGCAAACAGTTGATTGGCTGCGTAGGCGCCCGCGCCCGTGAGCCGGTTGAACAGGGTTGACTTGCCGGCATTCGTGTAGCCGACCAGGGCGAGGGTCGGAAGCGCAGCGCGTTTGCGTTCGCGGCGGGTCGTCTGTCGCTGGATGAGCACCTTATCCAACCGCGCGTTCAGCGTCTTGATGCGGTTCGCGAGCAAACGACGGTCCGTTTCCAGCTGCGTCTCGCCGGGGCCTCTCAGGCCGATGCCGCCCTTCTGGCGCTCAAGGTGCGTCCATCCCCGGACCAGGCGCGTCGAGAGGTGCTTGAGCTGCGCCAGCTCGACCTGCAGCTGACCTTCGAAGCTGCGCGCGCGCTGGGCGAATATATCGAGGATCAAACCGGTGCGGTCGAGCACGCGGCACTTCAAGAACGCTTCCAGATTGCGCTCCTGACTCGGCGATAGGCTGTGATCGAACACGACCAAGTCGGCGTCCCTGTGCTGGACCTGCGATTGGATTTCCTCGGCCTTGCCGCTGCCCACGAAGAAACGGGGGTCGGGCGCGCGCCGTGTACCGGTGATCAGAGCAAGAACGTCTGCGCCTGCAGATCGAGCCAGAGACTCGAATTCGCCCAGCTCATCCTTAGCCGGAGGGCCCCCCAGACCGATTCGTACGAGGAGTGCGCGCTCGCCGCTCCGAGGACGCTCAAACAAATACACACTCCCGCAGCGTACTGCTCATTCGCTTGCGACGGCCTCCGCACCCTCTTCGTCGCTCGTCGGCAGCCGGATCGCGCGCGCCGGAACGACAGTGGAAATGGCGTGCTTGTAGACCATTTGACTGACGCTGTTCTTCAGCAGGACGACGAATTGATCGAAGGAATCGATCTGACCTTGCAGCTTGATGCCGTTGACCAGGTAAATGGATACCGGAACGCGCTCCTTGCGCAGCGTATTCAGGAACGGGTCCTGTAATGATTGCCCTCTGGCCATCATTGATCTCCTTGTTGTGACTTTGAATTCTTGGTTGAGCGTTTCCGAAATCGCCGCTTCCTTGCAGCCGGAGGACCGCCGACGCGCGCCCAGCGCGCGTTGCAGCGCCGCAGTTTAGCACAGCGACATTCCCCTCGAAGACGCCTTTCGTTTAATACGGAGCTGCATACGACCCTAGCGTTTCACCATCGCGCCAATGGAGCGCTCCATGAGGGCGGTTGCATCCGGTTCAAGTGCATCGACCCACTGCAGCTCATCTTCCGCACGCAACCAGATCAGCTGCCTGCGCGCCAGACGTCGCGTAGCGAAGATCGCCCGCTGTACGGCAGAGTCCAATGATTCCTCGCTCTGCAAATGTTCCCAGAGCTGTCGGTAACCTACCGAGCGGATCGCCGGCAAAGCGGCGTGCAGATCGCCGCGGTTGTAGAGCCGTCGCACTTCATCCAGCAAGCCTTCCTCCATCATGCGGTGAAATCGGCGCTCGATGGCCTGATGCAGCTGCAGCCGGTCGCCGGGAGACCAGGCGTAAGCCACGAACGACACATCGGCACGGGGAGGCTTCGCGGCCGCGTGCAACGCGCTCAGCGGCGTCCCGGTGAGCCGATACACCTCCAGGGCGCGCTGGATTCGCTGGGCGTCCCTGGGTTGGATGCGCGCCGCAGCGCGCGGATCGACCGCAGCAAGTTCGGCATGCATGGCCGGCCAGCCCCGGACGGCTGCCTCGGCGTCGATCGCACCTCTTATATCGGCGTCCGCTTGAGGCATCTCCGCAAGGCCGCGGCGCAAGGCGCGAAAGTAGAGCATGGTGCCGCCCACCAGAAGCGGGAGCCTGCCGCGCTCACGAATCTCATCGATTGCCCGGTAGGCGTCGCGAACGAATTGCCCTGCGGAATACGATTGCGCCGGATCCAGAATATCCACGAGATGGTGCGGATAGCGCCTGAGGACGTCCGGAGTCGGCTTACCGGTTCCGATGTCCATGCCTCGATACACCATCGCGGAGTCGACGCTGACGATCTCCACAGGAAGCTGATCGGCCAGCCGAATCGCAAGATCAGTCTTGCCGGCGCCCGTCGGCCCCATGATCAAGACGGCCGACGTGTGGCTGCTCGCAGCGCTGGCGCTCATCGCCCGCGCAGAAACAGGCGATCCAGATCAGCCATGCTGAGGTGCGTCCATGTCGGCCGACCGTGATTACATTGATCGCTGCGCACCGTGCGCTCCATCTCCCGCAGCAGCGCGTTCATTTCAGGCAGCGTCAGATTGCGATGCGCCCGCACTGCGCCATGGCACGCCATCGTGCCCAGGACTTCGTTCAATGCATCCTGCAAGCCGCGGGTAGCGCCGGTGGCCGTCAGGTCAGCGCTGATGCGCTGCAAGAGTTCGTCAACGTCGACGGCCTGCAGGAACACAGGGAGCGCGCGGACCTGCACGCTTGCGCGGCCCGAACGCACAACCTCCAGCCCCAGGCGCTGCAGCAAGGATGCGTGGTCCTCGATCACATCCGCTTGCGCAGGCGTAACCGTAAAGAGCGCCGGAATGAGCAGCGGCTGGCTTGGAATGTCGCCCGCCTCGACCGTCGCTTTCATGCGCTCATACGTGGTGCGTTCGTGCGCTGCATGCATGTCGACCAGAATCAGCCCGTCCGGCGCTTGGGAGAGGATGTACACGCCGTGCAGCTGCGCTAACGCAAAACCAAGCGGCGGCGTCTGCGCCTCGGGACTTACGGCGGCCGAATCTGCAGCGACCGCGCCACGGGCGGCGCACGCCGCATCAGCGACCTTGAGACCCAAAGAGGACTGGCTGGATGGGGCGTACGGCCCACGCGCCTGAAACGGCAAAGAACGATCAGCATGTTGCGCTCCGTGAGGCCAAATCCCCGGGACTGCCGGCGCAGTCAACGCGCCCGTGCTCGCGGGCGGTGCGCTCGCGGCGCCCGCATACGTCTCGCGCAGCGCCTTTTCAACGGAACGGAACAGAAAATCATGTACGTGCCGTGCGTCGCGGAATCGTACTTCCAGCTTGGCGGGATGCGCGTTGACATCGACCTGACGCGGATCGATCTCCAGAAACAATACAAAGCCCGGATGGCGGCCATGGAAGATGACGTCGCGATAACCCAACCGGATTGCGCTCGATACGAGACGATCGCGCAGCATGCGGCCGTTCAAATAGAAATGCTGCAGATCCGGCTGAGCTCGCGCATACGTCGGCTGGCACAGCCAGCCGGTCAGGCGACATCCCGCCGCTTCGTGCTCCACATAGAGCGCATGACTCATGAACTCATCGCCCACAACCTGAGCGACGCGTCCCTCGCGCTCCAACTGCGAGAGGGCGGGTGGATAATCGGCGAGCGAGCGTCGGCCGGCGGACAGTGAAAATCCTACATGAAAACACGACAGCGCGAGCCGCTCGAGCATGCGCGCAATATGCTGCGTCTCGGTGCGCTCGGCCCGCAGAAATTTGCGGCGTGCGGGCACATTGAAGAAGAGGTCGCGCACTTCCACCGTGGCGCCGGTTGAATGGGCGGCAGGCTCGAGCGCGCTCAGCACGCCGTTGTCCGCACTGATGCTGTAGCCCATCGAGGCGCTCACCGTGCGTGAGGCGATGCGCATGCGCGAGACGGATGCGATGCTCGGCAGCGCTTCGCCGCGAAACCCCAGCGTACTGACTCTCTCGAGGTCGTCCACCGTGGTGATCTTGCTCGTCGCGTGCCGCGACAGCGCAAGCGCGAGTTCATCGCGTTCAATGCCTGCGCCGTCGTCGCGCACTCGGATCAGGCGTACGCCGCCGTCCTCGACGTCGACGTCAATCCGCCGAGCGCCGGCGTCAATGCTGTTTTCGACCAACTCCTTGATCACCGACGCAGGGCGCTCGATGACTTCGCCCGCGGCGATCTGGTGAATGAGCTGCTCGGGAAGGACGCGAATCGGCATTGGGTACGGCGCGAGGAACGACCGCACGAGGATAACAGACGGCCGCCGGCTGGACCTCGCGCTACAACATGCGTGAGGTTGCGATGTCGCAGCGCTCGCAAAACGCCTGCGGATTGCTCAGTTTGAAGCCCCTGTCGCTGTCTCGCCTGCCTCAGAGGTGGCGAGCATCGTCCTTGCGCCGCCGATCGCACGCAGCTGTGCGAAACGCGTGCCCGGCGGCGGGCTGGACTGAAAGTAACTGCGCACTCCTCGGTGGATGGCCTCCGCAATGCGCTGCTGGTGCCGCCGATCGGTCAGACGCGCTTCCTCGGTGGGGTTGGAGATAAAGGCGGTTTCCACGAGGA
>DATAFY010000590.1:0-1648 GCA_036257205.1 Steroidobacter sp.
GACTGCGCGACGTTCGAGAGCATGTTGCGCCTCGCGTTCAGCAGGTCCAGCTCGCCCTGCAAGACCGAGATGCGCGCGTCGAGCTCCGCCTTGTCCGGTCCCGAGGCGCTCGCCGCCGCCTGCTTCGCCAGCTCGATCGCCGATTGCAGACTGGCGCGTTGCGCATCGAGTCGCCTCCGCACCTGTGTTTGCGACTGCTCCGAGGCCTCTTCCGCACGCGCCTGGGCCTCGCCTGCCTCGCTGGCCAGCAACTCCGCGTTCGCCCGCGCGATCTCGAACGCCAGCGCCATGACCTTGTCGGCGATCTGGCGGTTTGCGTAGAGGATCAGCAGATCGCTCGGCTGCGTCGCCGCCTGCTGCTGAATGCCGAGCGTCCGATACCAATCGACTGTTTCATCCAGAATCTGGACGATCTGGTCCCCCGTCATGACTGCACGCGAATCCGGCGCGCGCCCAGTCCCGTCGTCCGCAGCCAGCGCGCACAGCGCAACGGTGTTCGCGAGAATCAGCAGCCACAGGTTTCGATGCATGAGGACATTCCGGACACGGGGCGAGCGCGAAGGCTCGCGATCATACCGCCGTCCAATTCATATAGAGCTCATCCGCTCAACCTCTCCAGCACGATCGGTAAACCGTCACGCGGCTTTGCGATCGGGACCATCTGGTACGGCATCTCGTAGTCCGGCGCCGTACTGAACCGATACCGCAGCAACAGCTGATGCATGATCGCCTTCACCTGCAGCAAGGCGAAGTGCTGACCGATGCACATGTGCGCACCGCCGCCGAAGGGCGCCCAGGCAAACGCATGCCGGCGGTCTTCCTGTCGCGAAGGACCGAAGCGCTCAGGATCGAACCGCGTGGGCTCTGTCCAGAGTGTCGGCATATAGTGCACATAGATCGGAAAAACGCCCACCAGCGTCTCCGCCGGGATCACGTAATCCTGGAAGGGCGTGTCGCGCGTGCACATGCGCGGCATCGAGGTGAGCGGCGGGTACAGTCGCAGCGCTTCGCGAATCACGAGCTCGAGGCTTTGCAGCCGCTCGAGATCGTCGTACTCGAGCTGCGGTTTGCCGAGCGCGCGCGCCTCGTCCCGCAGCCGCTCCTGCCACGAGGGATGGCGCGCGAGCAGATACATCATCGTCGTGAGCGTGCTCGTAGTCGTGTCGTGCGCCGCCATCATCAGGAAGATCATGTGATCGACGATCTCCTGATCGGTGAAGCGCTCGCCTTCTTCGCTCTCGGCGTGACAGAACTCGCTGAAAAAGTCGCTCGTGTGTTGCGCACGCCTGGCGGGCAGCAACTCTCGAAAGCGCGCCACGAGTCGTTCGCGGCCACGCACGCCGCGCCACATCTTCAAACCGGGGATCGGCGTGCGAATCAGCGCGAGCGAGGCCTCGACCGTGCCGACGAACGCCCGATTGAGCTCCGCCGCGCGGGCGCCTAAGGCAACGCCCATGAATACCGACGCCGCGAGGTCGAGCGTGAGCTGCTTGAGCAGCGGATACGCGCGCACTTTCTTCGAGCGCACGCCGGCCCAGCCATCGACGCCCGCAGCGATCGCCGGCGCCATCTGCGTCATGTAGGCACGCAGCGCCGGGCGACGAAACGCCGCCTGCATGATGCGGCGTTGGTAGCGATGGGCGTCGCC
>DATAFY010000617.1:0-6467 GCA_036257205.1 Steroidobacter sp.
CCCGCCTTGTACCCGCGCGAGTAGAACGCATACAGCGTGGCGTCCTCCCCCCACCCGGTCTTCCAGTCGAAGCCGAACCTTCCCGTAAACTCCTCGAACGTCGTCTCATCGACGCGGAAGGCTGGCACCGGAACCCCGATCGGCTCATCGAGCAGCAACGTGCGGTCCCGAATGCCTTTCTTGTCATGCGTCCAGCGCAGGCCGGCGGTCCAACGAAACGCATCGCTCATGTCGTAGTACAGCTCGCCGAAGACGGCGGAGGACTCCAGAGACGCCGAAGGCGTGTCGTTGATGTAGTACGGCGGATAGGATTGGAGCACGATCCCCGCGTAGTCGAGTTCGGTCGTGGCGACCTGGTAGCTTTCGACGTCGTCGGAATCGAAATAGAAAACGCCCACTTGGACGTTCGCGCGTCCTTCGAAGCCCGAAGCAAGACGCAGCTCCTGCGACCATTGATCCGCATCCTGCATCGATAGGTCGTAGCCGGTAGAGCGGTCCGAGTACAACAGGATGTCGGACCCGTTCAGCGAGCCGAACTCATCCGTGGGCAGCCTCGTGAGCGGTATCGCTCCGCCGAACAGAGGCAGCGCCGGTCCGTTGTAGGGCGCCACGGCCGCGTTCCAGTTGTAGTCGGTCGTGCCGCGAAACATCGTGTCCTGATAACCAGTGATCGAACTCAGCGTATAAGGGCCGACTGAGTGACTGATCTCGAGCGTCGCAATCGTCTCATCGGCTTTGTAGGTGGGGTCGAACTCCGCCGCGACTTTGCGCAGGTCGGCGGGAACGAGCACGCCCGCGTTGAGGTTCGTGCCTGGATTCACCAGCGCAGGCGCCGGAATCCCGAGGGCGTTCAGCACCAGCGGCAAGGTCTCGGCGAGCGTGCCGGCCAGCGTGGCGCGTCCGTTCACGACTTCAAACGCAAGACGGTCCGGCAGACAGCCGTATGCGCCGGTCGGATCGGCATGGCACATCTGTTTCAAAGTACGAGCGCGGGAAGAGTCTTCCTCGTAGTAATTGACCGTGAGCACAACATCCGTCTGCTCCGAGGGCGTAAACCGCAGCGAGCCTCGGGCGGACCACTGGTCGCGACCGTCGACGTCATTTCCGGTGAACAGATTTTCCGTATAGCCGTCTCGCTCGAACCACAGTCCTGCGAAGCGCGCCGCAAGCGTATCGGCGAGCGGCAGGTTGACCACGCCTTTGGCTTTCTTCTCGTTGTAGTCGCCGCCCCCGATCTCGAAGCTGCCGCCTAGCTTGTCATTGGGTTTGCGGGCGATCACGTTCACGGCGCCGCCCGTGGCGTTTCGTCCGTAAAGCGTACCTTGCGGCCCACGCAGCACTTCCACCCGCTCTACGTCGAAGTACTCCGTCTCGAATAGACGCGGATTTTTGATGGGCATGAAATTGAAATGCGTCTCGACGCCAGAGTCCGAACTCGCGCCGACTGACGACACGCCGATGCCGCGAATCTGAAAGTTCGAACTAGTGAAGTTCGTCTTGGTGTAGGCGATGTTCGGAACGTTGAGCTGCAGGTCCATCGCCTGATCGATTTGCCGGCGCTCCAGCGCAACCTCATCGAATGCGGAGACGGCGATCGGCACGTCAATGAGGTCCTCCTCACGCCTTTGGGCCGTCACGACCACGCGATCGATGGTGTTCTCGCCGCCCGCGGGCTGCGCCTCCTGCCCCCGTGACTGCTGGGCCCACGAGAGCGTCAATCCGACTGCTGATGCAAGCGCGGTAGCCCGCTGTCTGGATGTGCGTTCCCCCAATTTCATTGCTCACTCCTTCTTAGATTTGTTTCGACGACTCGTCAGCGGCGAGCTGATATGACTCCCCTGAAAACGAAGCCGCACCATGAGCGTTGCGCCGAACGGACACGCGTTCAACGCCCCAGTATGTCACTTTGGCAGCGGAGCCCAGAATTCGACTTGTGTCCTCGCCCAGACGGGATACAGCTGTTGCCAGGACGCGACAACCGGTCAAGGTCGGCGCCGAACGCTATTCTGGGCGCGGTCCGTCGGCAAAGCCGTCGATGGACTCACGACGTTTTCACCACCAGGAGACTACTGAATGCAACGATGCACGTTGAGCGTGCTGGCCGCACTCGTGGCCGCACTGCCGCTCGCAACACAGGCCGACACACAGGGGGACTACTCTTTCATAGAGCTGAACCATGTCGATACAGAACTCGATGGTTTCGACGATGACGGCGAGGGCTTCGAACTGCGCGGCTCGGTCGCATTCCATGAAAGCTTTTTCGCGTTCGCTGAGTACCAGGACCTGGATTACGATTTCGGTGATGTGACCACGTTCAAGGTGGGCGTGGGCGGCCACTGGCCCATCAACGACACGTTCGACGTCGTGGGACGTTTCGGCATCGTGCAGCACGAGGTGGACGTCGACCGACTCCGTTTCGATGACGATGAAGACGGCTTCATCCTCGGCGGACGGGTGCGCGGCAAGGTGATGCCCCGCCTTGAGCTGGAAGGCGGCTTCGACTATGTCGACCTGGACAGCGGTGACGACGCCTCGATCGTACTCGAAGGACGCTACTTTTTCGTCGACAACGTCTCAGGCGGCCTGCGGCTTGAGTTGGGCGATGCGGACCTCATCGGCATCGGTGCTCGACTAACGTTCTGAGCTGGGTTGCGCTCGAGCCCGAGCCGCGAGCGCAAGCTCGTTCTCGGGCCCGGCGTGCAGGGTCAGAACTCCGCGAATTTTGCTTCGATGATCTCAGCCTCCGCAGCGCAACCGATTTCACGCCCGGAATTCGGTCCCGGATAAAACTGGTCCGTCAGGTCCTTACCCCCCGCCGCCCGCCAGCGCACCGTCGTGGCCACCGTTTTGAAGGTATGTCTGTTCACGAGCCATAGACGATTGTTTTTCTCATCGCACGCGCCTTCGAGCTTCAGCGAAACGTACGTCCCCGGCTCCGCTTCCTCTTCCGCCGCCTGCAGCCCCGAGCCCCCGGCGGCCGCAAGCAGGATGGCGACTGCGATCTGTGTCGCTTTGTTCATGATCGATCCTCCCGATGTGCGCCGACCCTCCTGCGGCCGACCCCGCGCATCTGCTGCCCCTCATTGAACTTCGTTGTCCGCCCTCCGGCTTTTGTCTTCGCCATTTCTTCCCGGCGGACACCCCGAATATAGACCCTCTACGAAATTCACGCATACGTGACCGCCTTATACAAAGATGAAAATAGATCTGCTCCTCGGTGGCGGGCTCGGTGCGAGCCGACGCGAATGTGAACCTCATCACGATTCGGCGTTGCCCAGACCTGGCTCACAGCCGCCCACAGGCTGTCGGGGGGCAGCGCCCTGACCGCCGTCCTCAGGCGCCTGCTGGCCTCCGAAGCGCGCAATCTGCGTGGTCTTTTTGACGCCTGACGTATTGGGCTGCGCATGCCGCCCCCTGTGCTCGCAAATCATTCCGGCGCGCCGTGCGGAACTTCGCCGAGCAGAGCGCGTTGGCGTCGTTTCCCCGTCGATCAAGAGCCGCCATGGCGTTTACGCTCAATCCTCTACCGTTTCCGAAAGATTCGCTCGGCCCCACGATGTCCGCGCGCACGCTCGAACATCATCACGAAAAACACCACGGGACGTACGTGAAGACGCTGAACGATCTCATCGCAGGCACTGAGCTGGAGAAGCAAAGTCTGGAGGCCGTCATACGTGCAGTCGCGAACTCGGAGGGAAAGGAGAAAAAGATCTTCAATAACGCCGCCCAGGTGTGGAACCACGATTTCTTCTGGCAATCGCTTGCGCCGAACGGCGGCGGCGCGCCGCCCGAGCCCGTGGCCAGGCGCATCGACTCGGCTTTCGGCTCCGTCGAAAATTTCCGCGAAAAGTTCGTCGACGCAGCCGTGAATCAGTTCGGCAGCGGGTGGGCCTGGCTGACCTCAAGGGACGGCGCGCTTGAGATCGTGACGACGCATGATGCGGATAATCCGCTCACTTCAGATGCGCACGCGCTATGGACGTGCGACGTGTGGGAGCACGCGTACTACCTCGATTACCAGCAGGACCGCGCTCGCTTCGTCAAAGCCGTCCTCGAAAATCTCGCGAACTGGCAGTTCGTCGGAAAGCGCTTCGTCGAGGCAGATCGCTGAAGGTTTCTTGCTGGCCGTGCTAGTGCTCCGACGCTGCAGCCCCGTCTTTCTCGGCGTCGGGCTTCGCGTGAGTCAACTCTGATTCGGGCGCTGATCGAGGCGCGCTCTGCGCTGTGTTTTCGTAGCTTTCCAGGATCACCACACCGGGCGTCGAGCTCTGCAGGTCAGACGGCTCGGGCTGCGCGCTCTGCGGCGCCGCCGGCGCGGCGTTGTAGGTTTCATTGACTTTGTAGAAAGCGCGCAGGAAGCCGTCCACGGCGCCAAAAATCAGTACGACTGGAAGGGCTGCTATCGCAAGAACGATGAGCCACCTCAGCGGCGCGGGTCTTTTCGCCTCTCGATCTCGCTCCCGTTCGAGGTCAATCGCCTCCTGCGCTCGCAACTGAATGGCGCGCTGCAGATCGGATTGAGGCCGTTCGAACGGCAAGATGCGCGCGGACTGCTCGGGCGATGGGGGCGTGGACTCGTCGAGACGATCTTCGGAGTGCTGACTCATGGACTCGATCTCGGATGACAGGCGAGGGGCTTACGGCAGAAGCGCGCGAAGAGTGTAACCCGCCCGCGCGTACCAGAAGACAGGAGATTTCCCGACCAGTTCCGCACGTTCAAGACGCGCTCGCGCACTGGCCTCGAGCGCGGCCGAGCGTAGTCGGCGCGATCCAACTGCCTCAATCATTGCAACAAGAGATGAAGTGCAACAACGAGCGCCGCGAACGTAGTCCGACGCGCCGAGATCCACCTTGACAGGCGACGACTACACGCAGTTCTGCAGCTGCCAACCCTAGCGTCCCGTACGCAATGCCGAAGTATGCGGAAATCATGCGGGGCGGTCTACGCGCACGCGCTGAACGCGTCCACAGCGATCACACTCGTTCGAGCACCATTGCGATTCCTTGTCCGACGCCGATGCACATTGTGCACAGGGCGTAGCGCGCCCTTGTTTTCTCAAGTTGATTGACCGCCGTCGTCGCAAGGCGTGCGCCGCTCGCGCCGAGCGGATGCCCAATGGCGATGGCGCCGCCGTTGGGGTTCACGTGTTCCGCATCGTCCGGCAGACCAAGCTGACGGGTCACCGCAAGCGCCTGCGCCGCAAAGGCTTCGTTGAGTTCAATCACATCCAGCCGTCGCAATTCGATCTTTGCGAGCGCGAGAGCCTTACGGGTCGCGGGGACGGGCCCGACGCCCATGATGCGCGGCGGCACGCCGGCGCTGGCTGTTGCGATCACGCGAGCGCGAACCCTCAGCCCGTACTTCGTCGCGGCCTGTTCGCTCGCGAGCAACAGCGCGCAGGAGCCGTCGCTCACCCCCGAGGCATTGCCGGCCGTCACCGTGCCGTCAGGTCTGACAATGCTTTTGAGCTTCGCAAGCGCATCGAGGGTGGTGTCGGGGCGCGGATGTTCGTCCGCCGTAAACTTGAGCGGGTGGCCTTTTTTCTGCGGAATTTCAACGGCCGTGAGCTCGGCTGCAAAGAACCCCGCGGCATGAGCGCGCGCATAGCGCTGCTGGCTGCGCAAAGCGAAAGCGTCCTGATCCGCGCGTCCTACACTGAACTCGCTCGCGACGTTCTCCGCAGTTTCAGGCATCGCTTCGACGCCGTATGTCGTCTTCATCTGCGGGTTAATGAAACGCCAGCCGATCGTGGTGTCTTCGATCTTTGCAGTGCGCGAAAACGCGGCTTCGGTTTTGCCCATGACGAACGGAGCGCGCGTCATGCTTTCGACGCCGCCGGCCACCGTGAGCTCGGCTTCCCCCGTGCGAATGGCCCTTGCGGCGAGATTCACCGCGTCCAGACCGGAGCCGCACAAGCGGTTGATCGTCACCGCAGGTACAACCTCTGGCAGTCCAGCGAGCAACAGCCCCATTCGCGCCACGTTGCGGTTGTCCTCGCCCGCCTGGTTGGCGCAGCCGTAGTAAACATCATCCACGGCCGCCCAATCGACTTTCGGGTTGCGCTGCATGAGCGCCTTGAGCGGAACCGCCGCCAAATCATCCGCTCGCATCTGCGCGAGGGCGCCGCCGTAGCGGCCGATGGGGGTGCGAATCGCATCGCAGATAAAGACTTGGCGCATGAAAGTCGATGCGAAAGATGCGGAGCGGGGATTGTAAGCCGCCTGCAACCGTCCAACGACGCTAACCTGTTCCGGTCCTAGCGGCACGAGCGCGGAGGACGTCAATCAGAGCCGAGGGGTGCTGGTCGTCGCGTACGTTTTCTCGTATTTCTCCTGACAAGACAGGCAACGCGCGGCCGTCGGCTCCGCTTTGAGGCGCGCGATGGGTATTGGTTGTCCGCAGTCGATGCAATCGCCGTAAGTGCCGCTGGTCAAACGCGTAAGCGCATCATCAATGCGGCGCAGTT
>DATAFY010000130.1:0-2612 GCA_036257205.1 Steroidobacter sp.
CAATGCAGGACAGTGATGCGGCCGCGCACAAGGCGGACGACGCGTAGCGAATGGCTGTGCTCATGACTTCCCCCCGCCCGCTGCTGTGGCTGCACGGGCTCGACTGCCTCAGTTGCGGGGAAAGCTAGGCGAAGCGCGAAGGTACGGCTTTTTACACAGAGCGCCCGACTTTATCCGGAGCGCACCAGGATGCGTCAGCCTTGCGGCTTTCGGTCTCGGCGCATGACCTCACGCGGTGAAATGCCGAACGCCTGTCGAAAGGCAGTACTGAACACGGACGGAGTCGAGAAACCACAGGCCATGCAGATCTCGGTGATCGTCGCTGAACCGACAACGGCGCGCTCCAGCATTCGACGCGCGGCGTGTAAGCGTTCACCGACGAGGTACTCGCGAACGCTTCGCCCGTCATCTTGGAACAGGTCGTGCAGATAGCGCAGTGACAAGCCGCATTCGCGCGCAATGTCGTCGGGCGCCAGATCCGGGTCCGTCATGCGCGCACGAATGATTCGCTTGGCGCGAGCCAGGTTGCTGGCGCGGATCGAGCGCGAATTGGCAGTCAGATCGCCGACCCCGGAAAGTCCGAGCAGCACGAGCTCACCAGCGAGATTGCAGGCACCGACGAACTCCTGCCTGCTCATGCGTGCAGCCTGCTTGCACAGTGAAGCGACCGTATCCATGGCGAGTCGGCCAACGCCTTGCTGCGCGTCGACCACGTTCGCGCAAATGTCTTCGCCGTGCGTCAACCGTTGATCCACAAAGGTACGTGGCATGAGCAGATACAGCGTGTCGTTATCCCCGCGTTTTGTCTGCACGTAAGGCTCGCCGGTTGTCAGCAGCGTGAGCGAAGCCGGCTTCAACACGATATCGCGATTGCACTGTTGCACCTCATGCTCGCCTTGCAGCGGCAGATACAGGCAGTAGTTATCGCGTGAATCGCGACTGATTTCGGTGGGCGTGCGTTCCAGCTGTGCCCGACCGGCGACCGTCGTAAAGTGCGCCACGACGAAGCCACCCTCGGAACGCGTCCAGGCGTCGACTCGAAAGTTGCTCTCGCCGCGAGAGCGTATCGAGAAGCTGCACAGCTCCTGGGCGACGAACTGCGCCCAACGATCATGCAGATCCTCGTCTTCGACCCTCCCCTGCCGACCCGTCGACGACGGCAGCGTGGACTCACCCAGTGTATGGAACGTCGCGTTCATCACGTTGTCCGCATGTCGAGCGCTGTCAATACTGACGTGCGGCCGTTGAGACATCAAGCCTTCCGCCCTCCCGTCTGAGACAGCTGGTGGTCCGCTATGTCATGCACTCGTGAGAGATGTACGTGACGGCCAGCTCGAGTTACGGGCGGCGGCTGCGCGGCCGCCGCGGTGTTCGATTCAAAGTGCGCGGCTTCGGGGCATTTCAGCCGCTCGCTCGATACAACAGAAAGAACGCGATAGTCACCGCAACCCTCGGACGGCGCGTCGCCCGCCGGCCGCGTAGCGTCAGTCCCATCGTCCTCCCATGGAGCTGTAGTGATGTCGCAGCCTCAACTTACGGCCATCGTCACCGGCGCATCGCGCGGCATCGGCGCCGCGGTCGCCCAACGGCTTGCGGCCGACGGCTTCGCGGTCATCGTCAACTACGCGGGCATCATGCAGCTCGCATCGATCGCCGAAGCCGATGACGCGTTCTTCGATCGTCACATCGCGATCAATCTCAAGGGCGTATTCAATGGGATGCGCGAAGCCGCGCGACGTCTGAGGAGCGGTGGGCGCATCATCAGCTTCTCTTCGAGCGTCGTCGGTCTCTATCAGCCCACGTACGGTGTCTATGCCGCTACCAAGGGTGGCGTAGAGGCGATGACGCACGTCCTCGCGAATGAAATGCGCGGGCGAAACATCACTGTGAACGCCGTAGCGCCGGGTCCCACCGGCACGGATCTGTTCCTGAACGGGAAATCGCCGGAGCTGGTCGAGCGATTGCGCAAGCTCGCGCCACTCGAGCGGCTCGGTCAGCCATCGGACATCGCTGGCGTCGTCTCGTTTCTCGCAGGTCCCGACGGTGCGTGGATCAATGGCCAGGTGATGCGCGCCAACGGCGGGATCATCTGACCGGGAGCGCAGCATGATCACTGCACTTCAGGCGCACCGCATGCTCGCAGCGGGCGAAGGCAAGGCCGTCGCGCTGGGCGTGCCCGTCAACATCGCTCTTCTGGATGCCGGTGCCCATCTCAAGGCGTTCATCCGGATGGATGGCGCCGTACTCGGATCGCTCGACGTCGCAATGAAGAAGGCCAGGACCGCTGCTCTCTTTGAGACAACCAGCGAGGCCGTCTGGGAGTACTGCAAGCCCGGCGCGCCCGCGCATGGCCTCGAGCTGTCCAACGGCGGGCTCGCGCCCTTCGCAGGCGGCATCACGCTCAAGAGCGGCACCGGCGCAACGCTCGGCGCAATCGGCGTGTCCGGCGGCACCGTATCACAGGATCTCGAAATCGCCCGGGCTGCTGTCGCGGCCTTCGACCTCTGACCTCTTCGCTTCGAACAGAAGGAACGATCTGTCATGCCAAAGACCATTCTCATCACGGGCGCCGGCTCCGGCTTCGGCAAGGCCGCAGCGATCGGCATGGCCCG
>DATAFY010000634.1:0-3983 GCA_036257205.1 Steroidobacter sp.
CGAGGGCCGACTTCGATTCGGTTGTCGATATGCTCTCCGAAGGCATAAGCACGAAGCGCGGCCGCAGCGGCGCGTACCTCCACAGGGATCGAGTGCACGGAGTCATTCGCGCAAGGCGCGGCGCCCGGCTCGCGGCGATCACTTCAGGCGGTGCGATTCCCGACAACGCGCAGTACCTCGTTCTCGCTGAGCCGGACGAGACTGTGGTGGGGACACTCGACGAAGACTTCGCCGTAGAGAGCCTGGCAGGGGATGTGTTTCTGCTCGGAACGACGTCGTGGCGGATCCGCCGCGTCGAGGCCGGCCGCGTCCGCGTGGAAGATGCTCATGGAGCCGCACCGACGATCCCGTTCTGGCGTGGAGAGGCGCCCGGCCGCACGGCAGAGCTGTCGAGCGCCGTCGCAGAAGTGCGCGAAAAGATCCTGGAGCTTGCTAAGGGGTCAGACCCCAATTTTTCGCCCGAGGCGCCCGAATACATCGAAAAAATGGGGTCTGACCCCTTAACCTTCCTCATCGACGAGTGCGGGTTGAATCGGCGAGGGGCAGAGCAGGCGGTTCTCTACGTGCGGGCTGGTGCGGCCGCGCTTGGCGCCTTACCAACCACCAGGACCGTTGTCGCCGAGCGCTTCTTCGATGAGGGCGGCGGCATGCAGCTCGTTCTGCATTCGCCGTTGGGCGCGCGCATCAACAGGGCATGGGGGCTCGCGTTGCGAAAGCGCTTTTGCCGCTCCTTTAATTTCGAGCTCCAGGCCGCGGCGACAGACAACGGCATCGTCATTTCTCTCAGCGATCAGCATAGCTTTCCCTTGGAGCTCGTCTTCAAGTTCCTGAGCAAGGAAACCGTTGAAGAAGTGCTGACGCAGGCGATGCTGCCTGCCCCGATGTTCGAGGTGCGTTGGCGCTGGGATACCTCACGGGCGTTGGCCGTGTTGAGGTTTGCGGGAGGGCGCAAGGTTCCTCCGCCGATTCAGCGCATGCGCGCCGACGATCTTCTTGCTGCGGTTTTTCCGGATCAGGCAGCCTGCCAGGAGAACATCGTCGGCGACATCCGGATTCCAGACCATCCACTCGTCAATGAGACGATCAAGGATTGCCTGCACGAGGCGATGGATCTCGACGGTCTGAAGAACCTGGTCGAACGGATTGGCACGCGGGAAGTGACGACGGTTGCGATCGACACGCCGGAGCCGTCGCCCTTCTCGCACGAAATTTTGAACGCGAATCCGTATGCCTATCTGGACGATGCGCCGCTCGAAGAGCGGCGTGCACGGGCTGTTCAGATGCGGCGGACGATTGGACCGGACGCCAACGGCGTCGCCGCGCTCGATCCGGCGGCGATCGATGAGGTGGCATCGGAATCCTGGCCGGCGGTTCGCGACGCCGAGGAGCTGCACGATGCGTTGTTGACTCTGGTCGTCACCGCTCCAGCGGCCGAATGGGAGGAATTCTTCCGTACGCTGAGGGAATCGGGGCGAGCGACTGTCCTCATTGCGCGAGGCGCCAATTTCTGGGTGGCGGCCGAGCGGCTCAAGTCCGCGCGTGTGCTGTACCCCGATGGCGTCATTGCGCCTGAGATTGGCGACTACGATCGCACGCCGACATCGGATCAGGAATCCGCCGCGACCGAAGCGCTTCGCGGCTGGCTGGAGTCGACTGGACCGCAGACACAGAGTGGCCTTGCTCGTCGATTCGCATTGCCGGGCAGTGTGATGGAGGCGGCTTTGCTGCGGCTCGAGGCAGAGGGTCAGATCCTTCGTGGCCGCTTTACCGGCGCAGCCGCCGCACAAGGCAGCGAAATCGAGTGGTGCAATCGCCGCGTGCTCGCACGTATTCATCGCTTGACGCTCGGGCGATTGCGGCGCGAGATCGAACCGGTCAATACGCGCGACTTCATGCGGTTCCTGTATCACTGGCAGCATCTCAAGCAGGGCGCTCAGCTTCATGGGCCCGATGGCGCCCTGCACATCATCAAGCAGCTTCAGGGGTACGAAATATCCGCGGCCGCGTGGGAAGTCGACGTGCTGCGCAGACGGGTTGGAAAGTACACGCCAGACTTGCTCGATCAGCTTTGCATTTCAGGCGAAGTCGTCTGGGGCCGTCTCTCACCCCATCCGGCGTTCGACGATCGCGATCGCGGTACCCAGACGGCCCCGCGCCGCGTCAAGCCGACGCGGGCGGCGCCGATCGCGCTGTTTCTGCGTGAAGACGCTTCCTGGCTGCTCGAGGCAGCGTCGGCCTCCGCTCCGCGGCCCTCAGCAGAGCTTCGGCGCGACAAGGACGTGAATGGGCAGGATCAAAGGCAGGGGTTGTCGAACGCGGCTCGGCAGGTTCTCGACTCTCTGAGCCGACGCGGCGCGTCGTTCCTTGCCGACATCGTCAAGGACGCACGCCAGCTGACCAGCAGCGTGGAAGACGCATTGTGGGAGCTCGCTGCCGCCGGACTCGTGACTGCCGATGGCTTCGAGAATCTGCGTGCGCTGATCGATCCGAAACGGCGGCTTGCGACGGCGAAACATCACGCCAGGCGGGCCAGGTTCGTCCCTGGCCGTTGGGCCCTGCTCGGCGTGTACGGGGGTCAGACCCCGGTACCGTACGGGGGTCCGACATCCGTACAGTACGGGGGTCGGACTCCATCAGACGGGTTGCCGACCGCCACGCTCGAAGCGATCGCACGCCAGCTCTTGTTACGTTGGGGTGTTGTGTTCCGCGATCTCCTCGCACGCGAGACGATCACGCCACCGTGGCGCGACTTGCTTGTCACCTTCCGACGCATGGAGGCTCAGGGAGAGATCCGCGGAGGCCGCTTCGTCTCCGGCTTTATCGGCGAGCAGTTTGCGCGCCCCGAAGCCGTCGAGCTGCTCCGCGAGATTCGACGCGATCAAAACGTCGGACTCGCACCGCAGGTCGCGGCCGCGGACCCCTTGAATCTGGGCGGAATCATCACCCCCGGCCCGCGCGTCAGTCCTCTGTCTGGGGTCACCGTTCCACTGTGGGAGACGGACGAAGGGAAGGGGTCGGGTGCAATTTTCGGTGGTAAGGATGCGAAAATTGCAGTCGCCCCCATCGTGGTCAATGCTTCCAGTCAGGCTACATAAAACTGTCGGTGTAAGAGTCGGTCCCGTTCAAATCGGCGGCGGTGCGCCTGTCGCCGTTCAGTCGATGACAAACACCGACACGCCGGATGTGGAAGCCACGGCGCGACAGTGCGTCGAGCTGGCGCAAGCGGGCTCCGAGCTCGTGCGCATCACGGTGAATCTGCCGGAGGCGGCGGCAGCCGTCCCGGGCATCAAGCAGCGAATGCTCGATGCAGGCGTCAGCGCGCCGCTCATCGGAGACTTCCATTACAACGGCCACATACTGCTCACGAAGTATCCGGCGTGTGCTCGGGCGCTCGACAAATATCGGATCAATCCAGGCAACGTCGGCACGGGCAAACGGCGTGACGAGCAGTTCACGACGATCTGCCAGGTCGCGGCAGATAATGGCAAGCCCGTGCGCATCGGCGTCAATGGCGGCTCGCTGAATCAAGAGCTGGTCATGAGCAAGATGCAGGAGAACACCGATCGCGGTCTTGGAAAGTCCTCAGAAGAGATCATCAACGAGTGCCTCATTCTGTCCGCTCTCGACTCAACAGCGCTCGCGCTGGAGTCGGGCCTGCGCAAAGATCAAATCATCATCTCGTGCAAAGTCTCCCGCCCGCTGCATCTGATTGCGGTTTATCGCGAGCTCGCCCGGAGAACGGATCAGCCGCTCCATCTCGGCCTGACCGAGGCTGGGATGGGCATCAAAGGATTGGTCTGGTCAGCCTCGGCGATGGGTGCGCTGCTCAATGAAGGAATCGGCGACACCGTCCGCGTGTCGCTCACGCCGCGTCCGGGTGGCGATCGCCGCGAGGAAGTGTACGCAGCATGTGAGCTTCTCCAGGCGCTCGGGCTGCGATCGTTCGCGCCAAGCGTGACCGCGTGTCCCGGCTGCGGTCGCAC
>DATAFY010000139.1:0-2927 GCA_036257205.1 Steroidobacter sp.
TCGCGAAACAAGATGCCAGGAGTGCTCATATGCGCCTCGTCATGCCTTCAGCATTCTGTCGCAAACCCCGTGCCATCCTCTTCGTAGCGCTAAGTCTTTGATAATACGGGCGGCTATGCGCCACGAATTCCGTGATTGGAATTAAGATGTTTCAATAGCGAAACAATCCCGGAATCCGCATGAGCCCTGCTGCCTCCTCTGATCAGCGCAAACCTCGCATCATCGCGGTAGGTTTACACCGCCTGCGCTCCTTCTTTAATGAGCTGGCGCCTAGCTACGCCGACCGGGCGAGCGTGTCGGTGCTCGACCGCGGATTCGAAGATGCGGTGACTGAGATCCGCGAAATGGCTCTGCGCGAACGCGTCGATGCGCTCGTCGCAGCCGGCTCAAACGGCGAGTACCTGCGGCAGCGTCTGGACATCCCGGTCGTCCTGGTGCGCGTCGGGGATTTCGACATCATGCGCGCGCTCGGGCGCGCGCGCGAGCTCTCCCGGCGCATCGCACTGGTGACTTACGGCGCGACGCCGCCTGAGGTACGGCACTTCAATGAGCTGTTTCAGCTCGGGATCGAGCAGCGCAGCTACAGAACGGACCAGGATGCGAGCGACTGCATTCGCGAACTGAAAGCCCGCGGCGTCGAAGTCATCGCGGCGCCGGGCCTCGTGACGGACCTGGCGGAGCAGCATGGAATGCGCGGCGTGTTCCTCTACTCCATGGACGCTGTCCGGCAAGCGCTGGAGGACGCAGTGGAGGTCGTGCGAATCGCCCAGTTCGAGGCGGCGCGACGCGAGCGCCTCAACACCATCCTCGCGCAGCTGCGAGACGGCGTGGTCTCCGTGGATATGCAGGAACGAATCGACGCGTTGAATCCGACGATGGAGCGGTTGCTCGGCCTGCAGTCGAGTCAGGCGATCGGCCGCAAGCTGAGCGACGTTGCGCCCGAGCTCACGTTGCTCGACACACTGCAAAGCGGGCGCGGCGAAACCGATGAGTTGCAGCGCTTCCGTTCGCGGACTTTGATTACCAGCCGCATGCCGCTGACGGAGCAAGGCGTACAGACGGGCGCCGTTCTGACCTGCCAGGACCCAGCGTCGATCGAACGGGTCGATCGCACGCTTCGCACGCGGCGCCATCGCTCAGCTGCGGTTGCACGTTATCAGTTGACGGACTTGGTCGGCGAGTCCGCAGCCGTTCGGCGCGCTCGTGAGCTGGCGATTCAGTTCTCGCGCAGCGACGCCACCGTGCTGATCGTGGGCGAAAGCGGCACGGGGAAGGAATTGCTCGCCCAGGGCGTTCATCGCATGGGCCAGCGCTCGGCGCAGCCTTTCATCGCCGTCAACTGCGCTGCATTTCCCGAGACGCTGCTCGAAAGCGAGTTATTCGGGTATGAGGACGGCGCTTTTACCGGCGCTCGTCGGGGCGGCAAGGCGGGTCTGTTCGAAGCTGCGCACACCGGCACGATCTTTCTCGATGAGATCGGCGATATGCCGATCTCTCTGCAGACCCGCCTCTTGCGCGTCCTGCAAGAGCGCGAAGTTCTTCGAATCGGCGCCATTGAGCCGACCCGAGTGGATGTGCGAGTGATTGCTGCGACGCATCGAGATCTGATGCAACGCATCGATGAGCAGAAGTTTCGACGCGATCTGTACTACCGGCTCAATATCCTGCGAATCGAGTTGCCGAGCTTGCGCGAGCGTCTGGACGACTTACCGCTTTTGACCCGCCACATCGTGGCGCGCGCCTGCGCTCGACTGTGTGTGGAACGGGAAATCGTTGAGCCTTATGCACATCAGCTCATCGCAGCCGCAGAGGGCTATGACTGGCCCGGCAATGTGCGTGAGCTTGAAAACCTCATCGAACGAATCGCAATCTCGCTCGCCGCGCCTGCGAGCCCGGAGCTTCGGCTCGCCGAACTCATTCCGGAGATTCACCGCAATGGCGCTGCAGCGGCCCAGGCGCCGCTGGCCAAACGAAAAAGCGAGTTGGAAATTGAATGGATTCGACGCGTACTTTCCGAGTGCGGCGGTGATCGCGATGAGGCCTGCAAGCGTCTGGGTATTGGCCGCACAACATTGTGGCGCAAACTCAAGCAAGCCAGATAAGCCTGCAGGCGCCCACTGAGCGCACCCGCAGGACTCAAGGGCCGGACGGTCGCCCGTCCGGCCCGCATGTGAGGCGCGGTGAGCTCGCGCCTGTGCTAGGCGGAGGCGACCTGTATGCGGCGCGGCTGCGCCTTCGCCTGCTTCGGAATGGTCACCTCGATGATGCCGTTGCGGCCGGTCGCATGAACGGCGGCTGCATCTGCGGTGTCGGGCAGCGTAAAGCGCCGATGGAAACGCCCATGCGGACGCTCGCATCGGCTGCGCTCGACTTCGCTCTCCTGAGCGTCGCGGGCGCGCTCGCCGCCGACGGAGAGCACGCCCTGATCGAGCGTAATGTCCACCGCGGACACATCCACGCCGGGAACGTCTAGCTTCAGCACGAAGCGGTCCTTGTATTCCTCAATATCCGCGGGCGGAATCCAGTCTGCGGTAGCCGAAGAGCTCGCGGTCGCATCGTCGTACTCGCGCTCGAATGCGCGGTTGAGCTGGTTGTGGAGCTGATTGAGCATGCTCCAGGGTTCGTAGCGCAGAAGAGTCATAGGTCGATCTCCATGCCAGTGGTCAGAAGATTGCGGCGGCCGCCCGTGCAGCCCCCTTAGCAGGAGATAGGGCGAGCTCATGAATTTTCAAGCCGGGCCCAGCTCCCCGGTACACTGCGCATCAACGTCCCACACACGCCCCGCCATGGCCCGACTGCTCTTCTGTTTTACGCTCCTGTTGTTCGCTGCAGAATCCTTCGCTGACCTCGCGCGCTACGAGGCCCTGTACCAGGCGGAGGTTCGTCCCGAGGCCGGGATCATCGATGTGGAACTAAAGCTTTCCGGC
>DATAFY010000073.1:0-4497 GCA_036257205.1 Steroidobacter sp.
CGTACCGTCCGGGTTCGCGCCCATGATCTTCTTAGATTCGTTCGTGATGCCCCAGCCGACGAGGCAATCGACGTTGAAGACGGGGATGCGCTTGAGCAGACGTCCGGAAGGAATGCCGTAGATGCGAACTTCGCCCGAGTGTCCGCCGCTCGAGAATGCGTAGTACTCATCGAGCTGACCCGGATGGACAGCGTAGTTCTCATACTCGACGGCCGCATCGCCGCCGGCAGCGCCTTTCGCCCCTTTCCCCTTCTCCTCGGTCTTGCACCCTGCAAGGCCGACGACGGAAACACCGGCGCCGGCAAGTCCGGTGAGCGCAGCGGTGTTGAGGAACTCTCGGCGGCTTGGATTTTCGGGCGCGCTGGGCATTCCGGGTGGTTTGCGAGTATTCATGATCAGTCTCAGCTCAAATTAGATGGGAGGCGAAAAGCGTCTTGCGTATGCACTCTGCAGGAACTGGAGCTCGTTGCACGTCATGCTCGCGGCACGTCATGCTCGCGGTGAGCGTTCATGCGCGCCAGCATCGAAGAGGTCGCGTGCATTTCGCCGTGCGTGTCGATCAGCAGTGCGTCTTTCACTCCGAGCTGCGCGGCCATTTCCCGCCATCCACGCGGGCCGACGACGAAGAGCGGCTTCGAATAACCGTCCGAGCGAAGTCCAGCGTCTTCTCCACTGGAAACAATGATGGTGACCGATGCGGCGAGATCCACGCTTTGGCCGGTGCGAGGATCAATGATGTGGGTGCGGCGCTCGCCCCCGCTCATGAAATAGCGTCGATAGTCCCCGCTGGCGCCGATCGCTTCGTTATCGTGCAGTTCCACCTGCGCCACGGCGCCTTCGCGGCGCGGGTCCTGAATGCCGACGACCCAGGGCCGCTCGCCGGGCCTGCCGATCGCCAAAATGTTGCCCCCGACGTTGATGAGCGCGGCTCTGACCTTCTCCGAGCGCAGGACGCGAGCCGCCTCATCGAGCGCGTATCCCTTTGCGTACCCGCCGAGATCGAGCATGACGGCGCTGTTCACGCTCCAGACGTAATCGCCCTCGTACCGCAGATCGCTCATCCGCGGATCGGCGCGAGTCCAGCGCGCGATCTCCTCGCGACTGGGCGCTCGGCCGCTTGGCTGATCGCTCTGAAATCCCCACAAGCGCAGCAGGTGGCCAATCGCGGGATTGAAAGTATCGCCGGAGCGCTCGGACAAGAGGGCGGCGGATTTCAACAGATAAATCATCTCCGAATCTGTTCGGCAGCGCTCACCGCGCGCTATGCACTCATTCAGCGTCGTCAGCTCGCTCGGACGCCATGCATGCAATTTACGATGTAGGCGATTGAATTCGTCGAATACGCGCTTGCCGAGGATCTGAGCGCGCTCTAGCGGCTCCCCATAGATCGTGACTTCGGCGACCGTTCCGAACACCTGGCCCTGAATGCGATAGGTCTGCGCGTGGCGCGCACAGCCCGCGAGCAACAGACACAGCACGAGCGCAGCGCACGTGCAGACACACGTCGTCCACCTCATGGCTGGTTCGCTTCGGGCAGTCATCAAAGATGGCGAGGCGCTGTTGTTTGGGGGCGCGCAGTGTGCAAACCGGACGCGGCTCGGTCATTGCGTGGAATTGCCGGTCGGATTGGGGGAAGTACGGCCCGCAAAGTTGTAGAGCGCAGCCGTGATCGAGGGACGAGATCGGAGATCTGATTTGCAGCGCCGAGTCAAGACTCGAGCGGTCAGACCGAGTCTGGGAACAGCGCGGAAAAAACGATGCAGAGCGAACACGCCGACGGAACCGGCCGAGCATTCGAGTGCGCCCTAGTGAGGACGACTTGCGTCCGAACGCCGATGTCCCGCATGAATCGGCATCCGCTCGCCACGCCTGCCTCTGCGCCGTCGCGCCTTTGATCGCGACGGCGTGCGGATCGATGGGCCAGGGCGCGGCGAAAACTGAAAACTATTACGAGAGCCTTGCAACGGTGCGCGCGGTCGACGCTCCCCGGCATCTCGTCGAACTCGAGTCTCCGCCCGCGAACATGTCGTAGTGAAAAGCTCCACGCCCCGGATCATCAGCGAGACCCAGTCCGAGCAGAAGGACCTACATGCGGGAGAGAAGCCTTCCGCAGCGACCGAACGCGAAACGAAAGCCTTGTACGAGTCGAACAAATCGATACAGGAAGCAATTCTGTACTCGTGACACGACCGGATGGGCAGCAGCGGCTCTTCCGGATCCGCGATCCTAAGATGAGCGAGCGCCTGCGCACCCTGAAAGCAGGGGACACGGTCGAGGTCACGTACACGGAAGCGGCCACCGTGTGGATCAAACCGCTGCCTTAGCCGATTGACTGGGCCGCCTGATCCGGAGGAGTCGGTATGTCACACATTTTCTACGTTGCGCGGCTCACAGGACCCGCCTTTGCCGCACTCGCGGCGATCTGCCTCGTGCTTTCCGGGTGTACGACGACTGGCTCAGAGAGCCAAGCAAACACCGGCGCCCAGCAGCGCGAGATTGACGCCGGCATAGAAGCAACGTTGTCGCGTCTGTATAAATCCGCGCCCGCTTCACAGCAGCTGGCGCAACGCGCCGAAGGCATCCTCGTCTTTCCCTCGGTGCTCAGCGCCAGTTTCGGGGTCGGCGCTCAGTATGGCGACGGCGCGCTGCGCGTGGCAGGCAAGACGGTCGACTACTACACGATGACGGCCGGCTCGGTCGGATTTCAGGCGGGCGCCCAGTCCAAAGCCGTCGTGTTCATGTTCATGACGCCCGACTCGCTCGAAAAATTCCGCAAGAGCAACGGTTGGACCGTCGGCGCCGACGCTACCGTGGCCGTCGCCGAAATGGGCGCTACCGGCGCCATTGATACGCAAACGATGCAACAGCCGATCGTCGGGTTCGTACTCTCTAACGCGGGCCTGATGGCGGGCGTGTCGCTGCAGGGCTCGAAGATCTCACCCAAGAAGCTTCCCGCCTGACGATCGCGCTACGAGCCGGCCGCCGCCACGCGACCGGGCTCGAGCGCAGCCGCCGGCGGCAGTCCGGTCGCCTCGAGGATCTCCTTTTCATCGAGCGTCTCGCGAGCAAGCAACGCCTCAACGAGCGCATCGAGCTGTTTGCGATGTTTTCTGAGCAGCGACTTCGCCTGCTCGTGACTTTCGTTGATAATCCGCAACACTTCAGCGTCCACGATCCGAGCCGTTTCCTCGCTGAAAGGCTTTTCGGCGCCGTAGCCCGCGACCCCGAGATAAGGGTTGTGCCGCGGCGCAAGCTGCACCATCCCGAGCGCATCGCTCATGCCCCAGCGCGTGACCATGTTGCGGGCGAGATTCGTAGCCTGCTCGATGTCGTTCTCGGCACCCGTGGTCCGCGCCCCATAAACGATCTCTTCCGCCGCCCGACCGCCGAGCATGCCCACGATGCGCGCGCGCAGATATTTCTCAGGATAGTTGTAACGGTCGGTCTGCGGCCGCTGATACGTGACGCCAAGCGCCTGCCCTCTCGGCACGATCGTGACCCGATTGACGGGATCTGCGCCTGGAACCACCAGCCCAAGGATCGCATGGCCGCCCTCGTGGTAGGCGATGCGCTCGCGGTCTTCTCGGCTGAGCAATAGCGGTCTCTCTGGGCCGAGCACGATCTTCTCCAGGGAATCGAGAAAGTCTTTCTGGCGCACGTCCTTCTGATCACGGCGCGCCGCCAATAGGGCGGCCTCATTCGCAAGATTCTGCAGATCGGCGCCCGAGAATCCGGGAGTGGACGCGGCGAGGTCGGCCAGATTGACGTCCGTTGCGAGCGGCGTTTTGCGCGTGTGCACCGTTAGAATCGCTTCGCGGCCCGCCCTGTCCGGCAGATTCACGATCACTCGGCGGTCAAAGCGACCCGGCCGCAACAGCGCTTTGTCGAGCACATCGGGCTGGTTGGTCGCCGCGAGCAAAATGACGCCTTCGCGGCCGGAAAATCCGTCCATTTCGGTGAGAATCTGGTTGAGCGTCTGCTCCTGTTCGCTCGAGCCGCCAATCGCCGCCGGGCCTCGCGCGCGCCCGATGGAATCGATCTCGTCGATGAAGATGATCGCTGGTGCGTTCTTGCGCGCCTCGGCGAACAGATCGCGTACTCGCGCCGCACCGACGCCGACAATCATCTCGACAAACTCGGCGGCGCTCATCGAAAAAAAGGGGACGCCGGCCTCGCCCGCGACCGCCTTTGCAAGCAGCGTCTTGCCCGTGCCGGGCGCTCCGACGAGCAGCACGCCCTTGGGCGCCGTACCGCCAAGCCGCGTGTATTTCGCGGGATCTTTCAGGAAATCTACGATCTCGACCAGTTCGTTCTCGGCCTCATCGATGCCCGCGACATCGTTGAAGGTCACCTTCGACTGCGCCTGCTGATCGTAGCGGCGCGCCCGGCTCTTGCCGATGCCCATGAGCGCACCGCCCATACCGCCGCCTTGCTGGGCCGCACGTCGATAGAGCCACACATAGAAGCCGATGAAGAGCAGCGCGGGCCCGAAGCCGT
>DATAFY010000089.1:0-9450 GCA_036257205.1 Steroidobacter sp.
CTGTCTCTCAGACGCGAAAGATCATGGAGATATTCCGAGTAGTGCGACTGGATCCAGTTGCGCTCTTGCGGACAGTTCAGTGCGTCGCGAATGCTGATAGACACGTTGCGTCAGCCGTTCCGTACGCCGCCTCCAGAAGCCGTTCGACAGACCCGTGGACCTCCAGAGGCTTGGCTTCCGCGAGCCTTTGTCAGATATTCATCGCACGGTCGGATCGACCTGAAGTCTTTTTTGGGCTCGAGTGCGATGAAAGTCGCCGGGCGACGCAAGGCCGCCCGGCGAAACGCAGATTACTGCTGAGCGGGCGGCTGCTCGGCCGGAGCAGGAGCGCCTTCAGCCGGGGCAGCGCCTTCAGCCGGGGCAGCGCCTTCGGCCGGGACAGTGGCTTCCGCCGGAGCAGCTTCCGCCGGAGCGGCTTCCGCCGGAGCGGCTGTTTCAGCAGGGGCCGCCGCTTCCGCAGGAGCCTCTTCCTTCTTCGCGCAGGCGGCCAGGGAGAGAGACAGTGCGAGAGCGGCCAGGATCATTTTTGCGTTCATGTGACCTATCACCCGATGGTTGTGAATGACGATGGACAAGTCGCAGCAACTTGGGAGACAGTCTCCCGCGTCGATTGCGGGCCGGATTCTAGTGCGTTTCGGTTTCAAATGTCACACACGTCGCGGCTCTGTCGCCGCATGAAGACGCATGCGTGAAAGCCTTTAAATACCGGTGTTTTTCGTCGGCGAGCACATTGACGCCTCATGCACGCAGCATTGACGAAACATTGACACTAGTCGAATGCGATCTGAGTCACAGCCAGCATTTGAACGACGAATATCGTTCAGAGCCATAACGCCATGCTGACGAACCTTTTCAAAGATCACCTTCGCGTCCAGCGCGAGCGTACGGATGCTGCGATGGCCGCGTGCGGTTTCGATTCGCTCGCCATTTACGCCGGCGGCCCGCACGTGCAGTTCCTCGACGACCAGCCTTACCCTTTCAAGACGAACGCGCATTTCAAGTTGTGGGTCCCCTTGCCGGACGCTCAAGATTGCTGGCTGGTGTACCGCCCGGCCCAGCCCCTGCAGCTCATCTTCGTGCAGCCGATCGACTACTGGTACAAACCGCCGCAAACGCCGGCGGATTTCTGGACGCCCCAATTCCAGATCACGATCATTCGCACGGCCGAACAGGCCAAAGCACATGTTTCGGACCTGCCTCATTGCGCCTTCATCGGGGAGTGGCGCGACGAATTCGCCGACTGGGGGTTCGCGGATTGCAATCCGCCCACTCTGCTGAACCGGCTCCATTACGCCCGCGCGATCAAAACTGCGTATGAGATCGAGTGCATGCGGCGCGCTTGCTCACGGGCGGCGAGCGGACATAAAGCGGCCGAGGCCGCGTTCAGCGCCGGGGCGTCTGAGTACGACATTCACCTCGCGTATCTGCGCGCCGCGCAGTGCACGGACAATGAGCTGCCATACCCCAGCATCGTCGCGCTGAACGGCAACGCAGCGGTCCTTCACTATCAGCGGCTGGAGCGCAGCGCCCCGGGCGCTCAAACGCGCCGTTCATTCCTGATCGATGCGGGCGCGGAGTTCAACGGATACGCCAGCGACGTCACACGTACGTACTCGTACGCGCACGAGGAGTTCGGCGCGCTGATCGACGGCATGCACCGCCTGCAGCAGGCGTTGTGCTCACAAGTGCGCGACGGGGTCGAGTACACAGCCATTCACATCGATGCGCATCTGCGCATCGCCAACCTGCTGCATGAGGCCGGGATCATCCACGCGCGCGACGCCGAAGCCGTTGAGTCCGGCCTCACCGGGGTGTTCTTTCCCCACGGCATTGGACATCTACTGGGGCTTCAGGTGCACGACGTAGGCGGGTTCATGGCGAGCGCCGATGGGGCGGAGAAGCGAGCGCCGCCGGAGCATCCGTACTTGCGTCTGACGAGAAGGCTCCAGCCCGGATTCGTCGTGACGATCGAACCGGGGATTTATTTCATCGACGCGCTGCTCGAGAAGGCGCGCAATTCCACGCACGCGCGGCAGATCGACTGGAGACAGGTCGATCAGTTCCGGCCTTGCGGCGGCATTCGCATCGAAGACGATGTAGCGTGCACCGAAGGCGAGCCTGAGAACCTCACGCGCGCCGCCTTCGTGGCGCACGGGTGAGTCGATAGGCGATCACGGACGGCCCACCAAAGAGACAAGTCGTGGACGAGGTCACCTAGTCTTCAGCAGATCTCTGATTTCCATTAGCAATGCCTCCTCCTTCGTCGGCGCGGGCGGCGCCGTGGGCGCCGCCGCTTCGCTGCGTCTCAGGCGATTGATCGCCTTCACGACCAAAAAAATCGCGAACGCCACGATCGCGAAATCGAATAGGGTCTGCAGGAACGCGCCATATCTGATTGTGACCTCTTCTCGTCCTTCCGCCATGGCGGGCAAGGTGACCGCCAGGTTCGTGAAATCGACCCCGCCGATCAGATATCCCAGCGGCGGAGTGATGAGGTCGTTCACAAACGAGGTCACGATCTTCCCGAATGCCGCGCCGATGATGATGCCCACGGCCAGGTCGACGACGTTCCCTCTGACAGCAAATTCGCGGAACTCTTTCATGAAGCTCATGCGCGTCCTCCGGATGAACTTTGCACGGTGATGATCGCTGCTCGCCCAAAAGAATCAATGATGAGCAGCGACGCTGGAACGGTGCTCGTTCTTTCTTTTTGAATTCACGCCGACAGCCTACAGCCAAATCGAAGCCACGCTCTACGCCGAAGTTGAACGGAATGAGAGACGATGGATGCATGCGGTCTCCGCAATGCGGGGCTGGCTTGCGCTGCATCAAGCGGCGACGTGAACTGAGCACCCTGTTGCTTTTAAACCAAGGTGCTTTCGTCACGGCAAGGAAGCCAGTACCCTTGACGCCACGGGTGCGTTTGTTAGACCGGCGCTTCCGAGCACCGGGACATAACCCAGTGCCCGAATTCTAAAAAAAAAGGGGGATCCATGAACCAGTCGAGTGTGCTATTGCGCCGCGCAGTAACGACGGTGCTTGCGCTTTCTGTTATGCCTGCCATAGCCCAACAGACGAGAGGCGAACAGCCAGGTCGCAGCATCGAAACGATCATCGTCACTGCACAGAAGCGCGAACAGAGCCTGCAGGACGTGCCGATCGTAGTCACCGCAGTTTCGGAGCAGTTGCTGCAGGACACCGGCGTGCGTGACATTAAGGATCTCACGTTAGTTGTGCCTGGCGTCACGGTCACGTCCACCTCGAGCGAAGCCAGCACCACAGCCCGCATACGCGGGATCGGCACCGTGGGCGACAACCCGGGCCTCGAATCGTCGGTAGGCGTAGTGATCGATGGCCTCTATCGGCCGCGCAACGGCGTTGGGTTCGGCGATCTCGGCGAACTCGAGCGCATCGAAGTGCTGAAAGGTCCGCAGGGCACGCTGTTCGGCAAGAACACCTCGGCGGGCGTCATCAACATCGTTACAAAGAAGCCATCGTTCAAATTCGGGTCCGAGGCCGAGCTGACGGCGGGAGACTACGGCCAAATGGAAGGCTCAGCATCCATCACGGGACCACTCGCCAAGACGGTTGCGGGCCGCCTCTATATCGGGGCGCGGCAGCATGACGGCTACCTCGACGTGAACCGCGGGGCGGGTCCGCGCACCGAGGACGAGGACAACGACCGCGACGTGAAGACCGCTCGCGGCCAGTTGTTATTCACGCCTTCAGAGGCGCTCGAGGTTCGCCTGACCGGCGATTACAGCGAACGCGACGAGAGCTGCTGCAGCGGCGTGCAAGTATTCAACGGACCTACGGCGCCTGCCGTGAATGCGCTCGCCGCAGCGCTATACGGCGGCCCAGGGCTGCAGAATCCTCCCGATCCGTTCGAACGACTGGCGTACTCGAACCGCGGCACGGGACAGGACGTTGAAGACTCGGGCGCTTCGGCGGAAATCAATTGGGATCTGAACGCGCTGGGCGGCGCCAGGTTGACCTCGATCACGGGTTGGCGCAATTGGGAGTCTGTGAATGGCCAGGATGCGGACTTCACGGCGGCCGACCTTTGGCATCGCGACCAGGACGGCAATCAGGCCACTGAATTCGGCCAGTTGAGTCAGGAATTGCGATTGGCCGGCGAGACGGATCGCCTCAATTGGCTGCTCGGCGCCTTTTACGCTGACGAAGAACTCGATTCGCGCCAACAACTACAGTTCGGCACGCAGTTCCGAACCTATATGTCGGCGCTCACGGGCGGCCCGGCGTCCCCGCTGAACTTTTTCATTCCTCTGACCGGCTATCCGACCGGGCTCGGCTCGCGCGACCTGCATGAGCAGAACTCTGAGACTTGGGCGCTGTTCACCAACAACAGCATCCGAGTCACGGATGCCATGGAATTCACCTTGGGCCTGCGCTACACGGCGGAATCCAAGGATCTCGACAGCAGTTACAGAAATACTCACGCAGACATACCCGTGCAGGGCTGCGACGCGTTGCGCGCTAATTTCCTGGCCCTCCAGGCCGCGATCGCGGCGTTGCCGCAAGCCACACGCGACGCAATCAACCGAGTCGCCGTGGGCATCGGGTGCTTGGCTGCCGCCGACCCAATCTACGACAACCTGGATAACTCCCAGTCCTTCGATGAAAGCGAATGGAGCGGCACGGCGAAGCTCGCGTACAGATTCAGCGCTTCGCTCATGAGCTACGCCTCGTATGCGCGGGGTTATAAAGCCGGCGGCTTCAATCTCGACCGCGTGCGCACCAGCCTGGGGGGGCCGTTCTACGCGCCGAATCTGGACACGAGTTTCGATCGCGAACTGGTGAACTCTTATGAGCTAGGGATCAAGACGCAGTGGGCCGAGAACTCGGTACTCGTGAATGCGTCCGTCTTCTACCAGGATTATGACGACTTCCAGCTCAACACCTTTGATGGCGTGCAGTTCGTGGTCACATCGGTCGAGAAAGTCACGTCCCAGGGAGTTGACCTGGATGTGCTGTGGTATACCCCACTCGAACAGTTGAGCTTCCAGGGCGGCGTCACGTACGCCGATACGGAAATCGATGATCCGGTTGCGCTTGCGAATCCGGCCATCTTCGCTCAGAACCGCGAGGACGATCGGTTGTCTTTCGCCCCGGAATGGTCTGCGACCCTGTCAAGTACGTTCGAGCAGCCGATCGGCGCCAAATACGTCTGGCGCACAAACGTCGGCGTGAAGTACACGTCGGAGTACAACACGGGCTCGAACCTGGCTCCGCAGAAGATGCAGGACGCACTGACGCTGGTGAACGCTCGCACGGGCTTCGGCGCCGACGACGAGTCCTGGATGATCGAAGCGTGGGCGCAGAACCTGACGGACGAGGGGTACTACCAGGTCGTGTTCGATGCGCCGCTGCAGTCGGGCAGCTACAATGCGTTCCTGGGCGCGCCGCGCACGTACGGCGTGACCGCGCGCTTCAAGTTCTGATCGGAAACAGCGCCAAGCGCTGAACGAGGGCGGCCCGGGAAATCGGTCCGCCCTCTTCTTTTTAGACTCGGGCGGCAAACGCGCTCTCGCGCTCGCTCTCGCCCACGCTCCCAACCCGGGTCCTGAGCGCTTTATAGATGCAATCGTGGCACGCGCACCCGCCGCCTACGCGAGCAGCATTCACGGGCGCTGCATGAAGCGATGAGCACTTCCAATGGCTCACTCGCTGGTCAGGCCGTGCAGATATCCGACGGCGGGTGCAAAACCAGGGGTGTTCCGGCTCAGGCATCCTGCCTCGGCAGGCCCGAAGACGTCGTAACTCTACGTGGATCTTCCCGCAGGAAGCGCCTCGCGATCGCCGCACACCCCGGGGCGCGCCAGGGCAGCGATGATTATCGGTCGGCACTCGTCCTTCGTCTGGAGAGCGTGGTCGTTCCCCATGAAAAAGGCCGGATCGAATCCGGCCTTCTTGCTTACTTGGAGGACTTCTTTTTCGCCGCCGCTTTCTTCTTGGGCGCGGCGGTCTTTTTCTGACTCGTAGCTTCCCCTTTCTGCGCCTTCGCCTCGGCTTTCTTCTCAGCCTTTGCCTGCTTTACGGCGCGTTCTTCGGGGCTCTTCACCGCCCTCTTCTTCGGCGACTTGCGGGCCGCCGACTTCTTGGCGGGCGCCGCCTTAGCTTCTTCGCCGCCCTCTGGCGCGCTCGTTTCATCGCTCTGCTCCGGCTGATCGAGCAGCTGCATGAGCGCCATCGGCGCGGCGTCGCCTGGACGCGGGTCCATACGCAGGATTCGCGTGTAACCGCCCGGACGCGCCTTGAACCGCGGGCCGAGCGTCTCAAACAGTTTCACCACTGCTTCGGCGTCCCGCAGCTGCGCAAAGGCGCGCCGACGGTTCACATCGCTGTCATTCTTCCCCAGTGTGATCAGCGGCTCCACCACGCGGCGCAGCTCCTTCGCTTTCGGCACCGTCGTACGAATGGTCTCGTACCGCAGCAGCGAGGCCGCCATATTGCGAAACATGGCCGCTCGATGCGGTGCATTGCGGCTGAGTTGCCGGCCTGAAAGTTGGTGACGCATTGTTGTTCAGTTGACTGGTGACTAGTGCTGGTGACCAGTGACTGGCGAGCTCGTGGCGGCCTTCCCGCTATTCACTAATCGAGCTACCAGTCACTCCTCATCAAATGATGTCCCGATCTTCTTCGCGCTTGAGGCTGATCGGCGGCCAGTTGTCCAGACGCATGCCGAGCGAGAGGCCATGACTCTCAAGAACCTCCTTAATCTCGGTGAGCGACTTCTTGCCCAGGTTCGGCGTACGCAGCAGCTCCACCTCTGTGCGCTGCACGAGATCGCCGATGTAGTGAATATTCTCCGCCTTGAGGCAGTTGGCGCTGCGCACGGTGAGCTCGAGCTCATCGACGGGCCGCAGCAGAATCGGATCGAACTGCTGCTCCGATGCTTTTGCTGCGCCTTCATCCTGGCCTTGGAGGTCGACGAACACCGACAACTGATCCTTCAAGATCGATCCGGCGCGGCGAATCGCTTCTTCCGCATCGATCGTCCCGTTCGTCTCGATGTCAAGAATCAGCTTGTCCAAATTGGTCCGCTGCTCGACGCGGGCGCTCTCAACCGTGTACGTGACCCGGCGAATCGGACTGAAAGAGGCGTCTAGCTGCAGACGCCCGATCGGCCCGCTCGACTCTTCGAAAGTCGCGCGCTGCACGGCGGGACGGTAGCCCCGTCCGCGCTCAACCTTCAAGGTCATGTTGAGCTCGCCCGCCTTTGTCAGGTTGGCGATGACGAGATCCGTGTTCAGCACTTCCACATCGTGGTCGAGCTGAATGTCGCCCGCCGTCACCGGCCCTGGGCCCTTCTTGTGGAGACGCAGCTCGGTCTCCTCGCGGGCGTTGAGCCGAATGGCAACCTGCTTCAGGTTCAGCAGAATGTCGACGACGTCTTCCTGGACGCCCTCGATGCTGGTGTACTCGTGTAGAACACCGTCGATTTCGGCCTCGGTGATCGCACAACCTGGCATGGACGACAACAACACGCGGCGCAGTGCGTTGCCCAGCGTATGGCCAAACCCCCGCTCAAAGGGTTCGATCACAACCTTCGCCTGACGGGCGCTGGTTGGAGTGACCTTGACGACGCGCGGCTTCAGGAATTCGCCAACGGATGCCTGCATGGACCATTCACCTGCTTGTACGCCGTGAGGCCGACCCTCGCAGAGCCAGCGGTCACCGGCAAAAGAACACCGATTACTTCGAATACAGTTCGACGACGAGGTTCTCGTTGATGTCCGGGAGAATCTCCTCGCGATCCGGCAGTTGCTTGAACGTGCCAGTGAACTTCTTCTCGTCCACATCCACCCAGGCCGGAAAACCGACTTGGGCCTTGATCTGCAGCGCCGTCTGAATGCGCAATTGCTTCTGGGCCCTTTCACGAACTGCGATCACGTCGCCGGCTTTGCACTGGTAGGAAGGAATACTCACAACGTCGCCGTTCACCGCAATGGCCTTGTGACTGACGAGCTGACGCGCTTCATTGCGAGTGGCCGCAAATCCCATGCGGTACACGACGTTGTCGAGCCGGCCTTCGAGCAGCTGCAGAAGCGTCGAACCGGTAGCGCCCGGGCGTCCAGACGCCTTGAGGTAGTAGTTGCGGAACTGACGCTCCAGCACCCCGTACATACGGCGCAGCTTCTGTTTCTCGCGCAGCTGCACGCCGTAGTCGGACAACCGACCGCGACGTTCGCCCTTGATGCCGCCCGGCGGCACCTCAAGCTTGCACTTGGACTCGAGCGGCTTGACGCCGCTCTTCAGAAACAAGTCCGTGCCTTCACGGCGCGACAACTTGCACTTTGGACCTAGATAACGAGCCATGAAACTTCCTCGCGGCGCTCACCGAGCGACGCCTTGAATGAGAGCAATCAGACGCGGCGCTTCTTCGGCGGACGGCACCCGTTGTGCGGTATCGGCGTCACGTCGGAAATGTTGGTGATCTTCAGACCGCACGCATTCAGGGCGCGCACCGCTGACTCGCGGCCCGGACCGGGGCCCTTCACCCGCACTTCGACCATCTTGACGCCATGCTCCTGAGCAGCTACGCCGGCCTTTTCGGCGGCGACCTGCGCCGCAAATGGCGTGCTCTTGCGCGAGCCGCGGAAGCCGCAGCCGCCCGACGTCGCCCACGATAGGGTGTTGCCCTGCCGATCCGTGATCGTCACGATCGTGTTGTTGAACGACGCGTGCACGTGCGCGATCGCATCGGTCACATGCTTCTTGACCTTCTTGCGTCCGCTCTTCGCGCCTTGACTCTGTTGTTTCTGCTCGGCCATGTCTGTCTCTCGAAGCGACTAGTGACTCGTGAAGGGTGACTAGCCAAACACTAAGGTGATTCAGCGCCCGCGCGCTTCAGACTAGTCACTGATGGCTAGTCGCCAGTCGAGCCACGTTAGCTCTTGCCCGGCGGCGCATTCATCTTCACCGCAGCTTTGCGCGGCCCCTTGCGGGTCCGGGCGTTGGTGCGCGTGCGCTGTCCGCGCAGGGGCAATCCGCGGCGGTGGCGGATCCCGCGATAGCAACCCAAGTCCATCAATCGCTTGATGTTCATGGACACTTCACGCCGCAAATCGCCTTCTACGGTCAGTTTGCCAACCGCGGCGCGCAGAGCGGCCACTTCGGCGTCGGTCAGATCCTTGACCATCGTGTCGGGCTTTACCCCCGCGGCGGCGCAGGCTTTGCGCGCCTGAGTGCGGCCTATGCCGAAGATATGCGTGAGTCCCACGCATACGTGCTTGTTCATCGGTATGTTGATACCGGCGATGCGGGCCATCTGTACGACCTCTCCCCGCGACGAAAAGCGCGGAACTTTAAACTAAAAAACCCTGAAACTCAACGCCTTAAGCCAGAGCGGCTACGGCGCTGCTCTCCGTCAGCCCTGCCGCTGCTTGTGCCGGGCGTCGGCGCAGATCACGTATACCACCCGACGGC
>DATAFY010000099.1:0-2384 GCA_036257205.1 Steroidobacter sp.
GCCGCGCAAGAAGGCGAACAACCCCGCAGTCCCTGATAAAAAGGCGCGGCTCGTCCGCTCGCGCGCCTTGCAATCATCGCAGCTCGCGACCGACATCGTAGCCGTAGAGCCACGCGGTCTGAAACACGGTCTTGTCGCGACCGAAGCGCTCACGCAGCGCGAATTTCACGTCGCGTTTGAACCGCGCCCAGGGCGAAGCGAGATGATTCTCGCGGGCCCGCTCGCGCGATCCTAGCACGGCTGCCCGTGCACGCGGCACTCGTACCCGCTCATAGGCGAGCAATGCCTTATCGAGATCGTCGGCGTGGCGCGCGATCGCGGCTGAGAGCACGCAGGCGTCCTCGATCGCCATCGCCGCGCCCTGCCCAAGATAAGGCAGCATCGCGTGCGCGGAATCGCCAAGCAGCGTTACCCGCCCTTTGCTCCATCGCTCGAGCGGATCGCGATCGTAGAGCGCCCATTTGTACCAATGCGCGCTGTAGGGGTAGAGGCGTAGTAGGTCAGGATGCCAGCCGGCGTAAGTGGTCGTCAGCTCCGATAGGTCGCATTCCCGCGTCCACGACTCCTCTGTCCAAGAATCGCTGTCGAAATGCGCGACGATGTTGATGAGTTCGCCGCGTCGTACGGGATAGTGCACGACATGGCCATGCGGGCCCATCCACATCGCGCCTTCCGCGATGGCCATGTCGCGCGGCAGCGCGCCAGCTGTCGCCATGCCACGCCAGCAGATACAGCCGGTGAATCGCGGCGCGTCAGGGCCGAACAGGCTCTTTCGGACCACAGAATGAATGCCGTCGGCGCCGATGATGATGTCGGCCTCGATCTCGCTGCCGTCGGCAAGGCGCGCCACCGCGCTGCGATCGCGTGCTTCAATCGCGATGCAGCGAGCGCCGAGGCGGATGTCGGCCGTCTTGAGCGCGCCGCGCAGCACGTCGAGCAAGTCGGCGCGGTGCACCGTGACGTTCGGCGCGCCGAACTGCTGGCGGAACGCGCCTCGACGCATGCGCGAGATGATCCGCCCGCTCTTCCAGCTGCGGATGATCAGAAAATCCGACTCCGACCCGAAGGCAACGACTGCATCCTCGACGCCAAGCACACGGAGCGCCATCAGGGCGTTGGGGCTAAGGTTAAGGCCGGCGCCTATTTCGTTCAGTGCGGGTGACTGCTCGCAGACGATAATTTCCGCGCCCCGCCGTTCCAGCGCCAGCGCCGCGGCAAGTCCGCCCACGCCGCCGCCGACGATGGCAATTCGTGGTTTGCGCGTCATTCGAGCCCTCTTCCTTGCCTACGTTCGATACGGGCCAACTTCTCAGGTGGATCCGAAACCACGTGACCGCTAAGCGGCGCTTCCATAGTTCACCCCCGGCGTGCTCGAGTTTGCGGCCCTGGCAGTTCCCTCGGCTCGCCCAAGAGGGCTTTGGCATCTTTCAAAGACGCTGTGTCCCCCCGACGAAGCTGGCCAAGCCCTTCCGCTGGACTATGAACCATCAGCTTGTCGGCCCTGCGACCGGCTCATCTTTGTGAGGAGGTGCTGCGCTTCTTCGACCTCGGGAAGTTCGGCGCCCGCGTTGAAGCCGTCGAGGGCGGGAACGAGTAATTCGCTGGCGACCCGATCCCGACCGGTCGCCTGATAGAGCTTTGCAAGTGACAGTGCAGCGCGCAGCTCGAACGTTCGCGTCTGTTGGCTGCGGGAGATCGTAATCGCGCGCATGAAAGCTGATTCGGCGGCCGCAACGTCAGGCCGCCGCAGTTTCAGGAGAAGCTCGCCACGGACTCGATGCACCTCGGCATCGAACCAGCGCTCCTCGGTCTGCTCGATCGCGGCGAGTTGCTCATCCAAAGTGGCCAGTCCGCCCTCAACTCGGCCCGCTTCTGCCTCACGCTCTGCGAGCAACGTCCCGTTAAGCGGTGCAAATAAACGATAATGCATCTCGTTCCATAGCGCCAAACCCTCGCGCATCTCGGCTGCTCCTTCTCCATCACCGGCGCACGAGCGTGCCCAGCCATGGTAAAATGAGCCGTCCGCCAGCCGCATCGGCAGTCCGTGCTCGCGCGCTAGTCCGAGGAGCTCCTCTGCATGCGGTCTGGCCCGCTCGGGTTTGCGGCAGATGCCGGCAAAACGGCACGTGTAGGCATGCGCCCATGCGATTGTCGGAAGGTGTCCGCTTTGCCGGGCGAGGCTGAGCGCGCTGTCCAACAGGCGAGCCGCTTGATCGACCTCCCCGAGAGGCCACAGGACGACAGCCAACCAGCCGGTGGCAACGACTCTGTCATCGGGCGTAGTCGCCCTGGAACCAGCAAGTTACGCCAAAGATGTGCGATCCGGGGGAGTGCGGGGCGTCACGCAAGGAAGCCACCGCCACCTCGCGCATCGACGCGAGGTC
>DATAFY010000109.1:0-7597 GCA_036257205.1 Steroidobacter sp.
AGCGATACGGAGTCTCCGGTGAACGCCTCCGCATCTCGCGGCGTGCGCGGCTTGATGCGCCTCTCAGCGGGCGGCTGTTCGATAGCGATGATCGCGGCGAGCCCTTGTTCGGTGGACAGGAACGCGACGTCGTTGCCGTACCTGGGTTCATCGCGACCGAACGGCGCAGTTCTCTTCCATGCGGGACAGCGTTGCGCTTGGTCCCACTCCGGCTCATCGGCGCGGCCGTCGATCATGATTTCAGCGTGCGCCGTCGCCAGAACGGCTGTACACAATACGAGCAGAGCGCAGCAGCTCTGGATGACAGGTGAGATCCGTGCGGTATGGGTCAGCGACACCGCCAGACGCATACTGAGTGAGCCTCCGTGCGCTTGCGCTGCATCTGCCGCGCCCTCAATGAATATGCTCGAGTATGCCGTCTAGCTCATCAAGCGTGTGATAGCTGATGATGAGTTTGCCCTTGCCGGAAGCGGCGTGCTGCACATGCACTTTCGCCCCTAGCTTTTCGCTCAGATCGCTTTCCAGTTTGCGAATGTTCGGATCCGCCCGGGCCGGCGCGTCTTCGGCGGGCGCTGCGGAAGTCGTGAGACGCTTCACCAGCGCTTCGGTTTCGCGCACCGACAGCTTTTTGTGCGCGACCAGCGCGGCGACTTCGGCCTGCTGTCGGCGGTTGTCCAGCGCGAGCAGCGCGCGCGCGTGACCCATCTCCAGCTCGCGTTGTTCGACGAGCGCCTTTGCCTCATCCGTGAGCTCCAACAGGCGCAGCAGATTCGACACGGCGGCGCGCGAGCGGCCGACCGCTTCCGCCGCGGTTGCATGCGTCATCTCAAATTCAGTGATCAGCCGTTGCAGAGCGCGCGCTTCTTCGAGCGGGTTCAAATTCTCCCGCTGGATGTTTTCGATGAGCGCCATGGCGATGGCGGCCTCATCCGGGACTCGGCGCACGACGGCGGGAATTTCATGCAGCCCCGCGAGCTGGGCGGCCCGCCAGCGGCGTTCGCCGGCGATGATTTCGTAGCGCCGCGGCTGTCCGGATCCTTCCTCGTGCAGAGGCCGCACGACGATGGGCTGCACCACGCCTTGCGCCTTGATCGAATCCGCGAGCTCCTGCAACGTCTCCGGGCGCATGTCGAGGCGAGGCTGATACTTGCCCCGTTGCAGCAGATCGACCGGCAAGCGCTGCAACTCATCCTCAGCCCGCAGCGGAACAACAGCGGAATCCGCTGCAGCGGGCTGACCGAGCAGGGCGCCTAATCCACGTCCGAGGCTGGGTCGTTTCGCGGCCATGCTAGAACGCGCCGGGCTTGAGGCTCGAGGCTCGGGCCGAAACGTCGCAACCTAGACGCCGAGCGCGTATGCGCGCTCGCCCTCGTCCCCAGCCGTCAGTGCCCAGCCGCCTATGGCTCATATTTCCACCGCGTCCGCGCTCAGCGCGCTCAGATCGTAATCGCATTCGTCGCGGCGAATCATCTCACCAGCCAGCGCCAGGTACGCAAGGGCTCCCCGCGACTCGCGATCGTAGTGCAGCGCCGGCCTGCCGTGACTCGGGGCTTCCGCCAATCGCACGTTGCGCGGGATGATGGTGCGGAACACCTTGTCCTGGAAGTGCTCGATGAGCTGCGCCGAGACTTCGTTCGCCAGATTGTTCCGTGGATCGAACATCGTGCGCAGGATCCCGCCGATCTCCAGGCCTGGATTCGGTCCGGCCTTGATCTGCTCCACTGTGCCGATGAGCGCGGTTAAACCCTCCAGGGCGTAGTACTCGCATTGCATCGGAATCAGCACGCCGTCGGCGGCTACGAGCGCGTTCACCGTCAACATGTTCAGTGCGGGCGGGCAATCGATCAGCACGACGTCGAACTGCTCGATCAGCGGCTTGAGCGCATCGCGCAAACGAGACTCGCAGCCCGGTTTGCCCATGAGCGCCACTTCTGCGGCGACCAGATCCTGGTTTGCCGGCAGGAGCTTGAAGTCGGCGTACTCGAGCGCGAGCACCGCGCTCGCGGCGTCGATCTCCCCGAGCAGCACGCTCGTCATCGTGCGCTCCACGGTGCTTTTGTCGACGCCGCACCCCATTGTCGCGTTTCCCTGCGGATCGATGTCGATCAGCAGCACGCGCCGCTTCGTCGCCGCAAGCGACGCGGCGAGATTTACGCTCGTCGTGGTCTTGCCGACGCCGCCTTTCTGATTCGTGATGGCGAGAACGCGATGCATAGGGTGAAGCCGCCAGGCTAGGCGCTAGCGACTGGGCAGACTCCAACAAGAGCAGAACAACGGTCCATCCGGCGGCCCCTGAGTCAATCGGTTCGAGCGCAAGCGCGGGAATTCGCGGGCACTTTATCTCGGGCTCGCGGCGAGCGGCCAGCGTTACCGCAGGCCTACACTTTGTCGTGGCTGCGGCAGAGTTCCACAAGATGCCGCTCTTCGTCCAGACCAGGCACGTTAAGTCGATGGACGGCGGCCACTTTCCACCCGCTCGGCAGCTGGGCGAGCTCCTGCGTGGGGTGGCGGCCTTTCATCGCGAGTAAGCGTCCACCCCCGACGCACAAGCGGCCCGCCCATTCCACGAACGTCGATACGGGTCCGACGGCGCGCGACAGCACGCAATCGAAGCGTTCGTTCGGCCGGAAGTTTTCCGCCCGAGCGTGGACGGTTTCCACGTTGCTCAGATCGAGCAGCTGACCCGCATGCTCGACGAACTTCAATTTCTTCGCCGTCGAATCGATCAGCGTGAAGCGTCGCTGCGGATTGACGATCGCGAGCGGCAAGCCCGGAAAGCCGGCGCCCGTGCCCACATCGGCGATGCGCAGTCCATGCAGGTGCGGCTGTATAGACAGACTGTCGAGCAGATGTTTCGTAATCTGCTGCGCCCGCTCGCGTATCGCCGTCAGATTCATGCGTTGATTCCAGTCGTCCAGCTCATCGAGCAGTCGCAGCATCCGCGCCGCATCGCTGTCGGACAGCAAAATCCCAAACTCGGCTGCGCCGGTGATCAGTTGCGCGGTGGACATGACTTCAAAGACTCGCAGGCAGGACGGCTTGGAGGCGGAGCAAGCGGATTGCGCCGTCTTGGTCTTCGCTTCCGTCGTCCGATTTTTAATTCGGGATCTTCACGATAGTGCGCCCGATCACGCCGCCCTTGAGGTAAGCGTCGAAGGCGCCGGGCAGCTGATCAAAATCGATTGTACGCATCGCAATGCGATCGAGATGACGCGGCTTCAAATCCGCGGCGAGCCGGCGCCACACCTCCAGGCGCAACGCGCGCGGGGTGAACACCGAATTGATTCCCAAGAGGTTGACGCCGCGCAAGATGAAGGGGAAGACGCTCGTCTTCAGTTCACTGCTCGCCGCCATCCCGACGCTGGCGATGTTGCCGCCGACGTTGGTCGTGCGCGTGAGCCAGTTCAGTAAGTCGCCGCCCACGTTGTCGATCGCGCCAGCCCACCGGGCTTCTTCCAGCGGACGCGATCCGAAATCGATCGAGTCGCGCAGCAACACTTGGCTGGCCCCGAGTTCGCGCAAATAGTCCTGCGAGGATTTCTTGCCCGTCACGGCCGCCACCCGATAACCCCGGCCGGCCAGCATATCCAGCGCCAGACTGCCGACGCCGCCGCTCGCGCCGGTGACGACGACCTCGCCGTTCTGCGGTCGCTGGCCGTTGTGCTCCATGCGATGAATCGCGAGAGCCGCCGTGAATCCGGCCGTGCCGAGCGCCATCGCCTGACGCTCGTCTAGGCCGGCCGGAATCGGAATCACCCACTCGCTTTTCAATCTTGCGTATTCGGCGTAGCCGCCGTCGTGCGTCTCCGACAAACCGCAACCCGTTACGAGCACTTTCTGTCCGGCCGCGAGCCCCGGATCCGAGGATGAGACGACCTCCCCCGCCAGATCGATGCCGCCGACGAGCGGATACTTACGGAGGATCTTGCCCGCGCCGCTCGCCGCCAGCGCGTCTTTGTAGTTGATCGTCGAATAGCTGACTTTGACGACGACATCTCCGGGCGCGAGTTCGTCCAGACCGATCGCCTCCATTCTGGAGACGATTCGGCCCGCTTCCTGGTGAATGCGAAATGCGCGAAAGCTCCTCATCCAGCTATGCACCACGTCGCGAAGTCACTCTTTCTCGCATTTGCCCGTCTTTCTAATGTCTTCCGTGCTGCACAGACCGCCCTGGTTCTGGAAGAAGCGGGCGAGCGCCTCAAACTCGCTTTCGTTCACGCCGGCGATGATGCCACCCATCACGGGATTCTTGCGGCGGCCGGCCTTGTAGTCCTTGAGCGCCTGGACAATGTAATCGGCGTACTGGCCCGCGAGCACCGGGTACTCCGGGGAGAGGGTCTTGGCGCCGTCCGCGCCGTGGCACGCGACGCATGTCTGCGCGGCCGGCGGCGGCGCGCCGAACGCCTGCTTGCCTGGCTGTACCGGCTCGCCCTGCAGGTAAGCCGCGACGTCGACGCGGTCCTGGTCCGACAGCGTCGTCGCCTGAGAATGCATGGTCTGGTGCGGCCGCTCGCCCGTGGAATAGGCCTTGAGCGCATTTGCGAGGTAACGCGCGTTCTGGCCGCCCAGCTTCGGCACACTGTAGTTGGGATAGGCGTTCTTGTAGTTGGGAACGCCGTGACAGCCATGGCAGGTGTATGCGAGCACTTTGCCGCGCTCCGCGTTGCTTTGCGCCTGAGCTGAGCCACGCTCCTGCGCGTAGGCGCTCACAGCCGCAACGTTGGCGATAACGCCGAGGGCGATCGCGGCCGCGGTCGGTCGAAACTTCATGCCAATCTCCACCGTTTCCTTAGTTCGCCGACGCCTTCGCCAGAATGAGGAGCCGGTCGGCAGGGCGCGCAATGGTAGCGGAAAGCCTCTAAGGAAGTGGACTGGCGAGGTCGTGAGTCGCGAAATCACTTTTCCCGAGCGCCCCAAAGCGTCACCACGGCGGCCCCATGCGGCTATACTGGCCCTCTTTCGCGTTTTAAGCCGAGCTTTTTCGAGGTTTCTCATGGCCCGCATCACCGTCGAAGATTCCCTGCACCACATCCCGAATCTGTTTCAGCTGGTGCTCGTGGCGGCCAAGCGCGCGCGCAAACTGGCCAATGGCGCCGAGCCGACCGTCGAATGGGAGAACGACAAGACCACCGTGGTGGCCTTGCGCGAGATCGCTGCCGGCCATATCGGCCCAGAAATCCTCGAGGAAGTCGAGCGTCCTCAGCCCGAGATGATGCCGCAGGTCGAGATGTCCGGTGAGCTGCGCGCGCCCCACCTCGGTCTGGGAGACTGATCCGACCCTGAGCCCTGTTCTTTTATGGATTACGCGTCTTCCCTCCTGAACCTGCTGCCCTCGGGAAGACGCTCGACAGGCGTCACGCAGCTGCTGGACAAGCTCGAGACATACCTGCCGCCTGCACAAGTCGACCGCGTACGCGATGCGTACGAATTTGGGGCCGAGGCGCATGAAGGCCAGAAGCGCTTAAGCGGCGAGCCTTACATCGCACATCCAGTAGCCGTCGCGCACCTCCTGGCCGATCTCCACCTTGACGCTCCAACGATCGTAGCGGCCATTCTGCACGACGTCATCGAGGATACAGCCACCGCCAAGCAAGACATCGAAGAGCGCTTCGGGCCGGACGTGGCCGAGCTGGTGGACGGCGTTTCAAAGCTGGATCACATCCAGTTCCGCAGCCGGGCGGAGGCGCAGGCGGAAAGTTTCCGGAAAATGTTGCTCGCCATGGTGCGCGACATCCGGGTCATCATGGTCAAGCTGGCCGATCGCACGCACAACATGCGCACGCTCGGCTCGGTGCCCCCGGCGAAACGCCGCACGGTCGCACGCGAAACCCTCGAAATCTACGCACCGATCGCGAACCGGCTCGGAATTCATTCGATCAAGTCGGAGCTCGAAGATCTTGGCTTCAAGGCGCTGTATCCCGGGCGGCACCGGATCATCGAGAAGGCGCTGAAGAAGGCCCGCGGCAACCAGAAGCAGTTCGTCGTCAAGATTCTGGACAACCTGCGCGGGGCGCTGGAAAAGGCGCAGGTGCAGGGGCGTGTGGAAGGGCGCGAGAAGCACCTGTACAGCATCTATCAGAAGATGCGCCGTAAACGCGCGCCGCTCAGCTCCATCGTGGATGTGTTCGGCTTTCGCATCATGGTGGATTGCGTGGACACGTGTTATCGCGTCCTGGGGCTCGTGCACGGGCTGTATCGCCCCATGCCGGGCCGCTTCAAGGATTACATCGCGATTCCCCGCATCAACGGTTATCAGTCGCTGCACACGACCTTGTTCGGACCGAACGGGATGCCGATCGAGGTGCAGATCCGCACTGAAGAGATGCATCGCGTCGCCGAGGCGGGAATCGCAGCACACTGGCAATACAAGAGCGGGGAGGAGGCAGGGCGCGCTTATCGGGATCGGGCGAGCGAATGGCTGCAGCACGTGATGGAGATGCCGCATGGCGGCAGCTCGGAAGAATTCATGGAGAGCGTCAAGCTCGATCTGTTCCCCGACAAGGTGTATGTGTTCACGCCGCGCGGTGAAATCCGCCGGCTGCCGCGCAACGCCACCGCCGTCGATTTCGCATACTCGGTTCATACAGACATCGGCAATCACTGCGTAGCCGCCAAAGTCGACCGGCGACTCGTGCCGTTGAGGACGCCGCTGCGCAACGGCCAGACGGTCGAAATCATCACCGCCAAGGGCGCTACGCCGAATCCCGCCTGGGTGAATTTCGTGGTGACGGCCAAAGCGCGCGCTGCGATCCGCCATTACCTGAAGGGGTTGAAACATGCGGAAGCGGTGGAATTGGGCAAACGCCTGTTGAACCAGGCGCTCTCGGATCTGTCGCTCGCACTGAAAAAGATCCCCGAGGAGCGGCTGCAAGCCGTCGCCGGCGAACTGAACCTGAAGAGCCGCGAGGAGCTCTTCGAGAAGATCGGGTTGGGCGAACGGCTGGCGCCCCTGGTCGCACGCCGCCTGCTGCCCTCGGGCGCAGAACCAAGTCCCGCGGCCTCGAGCGCCGAGCCGCTGGCGATCGCCGGCACCGAAGGCATGGTCGTGAGCTACGCACGGTGCTGCTTCCCCATACCGAACGATCCGATCATGGCCTATTTGTCGAGCGGCCGCGGCGTCGTGATTCATCGCGAGGCCTGCGGCAATCTGCGCAACTATCGCAAGCAGCCGGACAAATGGCTGTCAGTGTCGTGGCAACCGCACGTGGATCGTCATTTCAACGTGGAAGTGCGCATCGATGTGACCAACCGCATGGGAGTGCTCGCGGCGGTGGCGTCGAACATCGCGCGCACGGAAACGAACATCGAGCACGTGTCCGTGGACGAGCGCCATGGCGACGCCTCCACGTTGATCTTCGACCTGCAGGTGCGCAACCGCAAACACCTCGCGCACGTCATCAAGAACTTGCGCAAGATGTCCGAGGTGCTGCGCGTGACGCGCATGTTGGACTAAAGCAGATCGACGCCGCTGTCTGCGAGTGAATAATCAGGGCGTTCGGCCAGCCTCCGAACTGCGCAGCGAACGATGCACTCCGCTCACGATCGACGTAGTCGCCGTATGAAGTCGGGTTGTAAGATCGTTGCAAAACAGCTCACG
>DATAFY010000121.1:0-5738 GCA_036257205.1 Steroidobacter sp.
ACACGCTGTCGGTCAGGTTGGGCGCGCCAAGCATCGGATTGCCCTTGGCTTGTGGACCGTGGCAGGCGGCGCAAATGGTTGCGAAGCGCGCCTGGCCGGCGCTCACCCAGTCTTCAGGCGCTTGCCGTCCGCTCAGGCTAAGCACGTAGGCTGCGACTTCATTGACGCCCTCGGCGCCGAGCATCTCTCCGAGCGCCGGCATGGCCCCAACTCGGCCGTGCGCGATCGTCTGGTAAACCGCGTCCTCGCCGCCGCCCCAGAGCCAGTCGGCGTCGGTAAGATTTGGGAATCCGCGTGCGCCGCGCGCATCCGAGCCGTGGCACATGGCGCAGTTGGCGCCGAACAGATTCTTGGCGGTCGCCATGGCGCTCACGTCGTGTGTGAGTTCGCTGAGCGACTTATCTTTCACTGCGGCAAGGCGAGCCTCTTGGCGTGCACGCGCGGCCGCCGCCTGTTTTTCGTATTGATTCACCTTCGTCCAGCCGCGGACGCCGGCAAAGTTGCCCAGGCCGGGGTACAGCGTGAGATAGCCGGCGCCGAACAGGATCGTGATGATGAACAACCCGAGCCACCAGCGCGGCAGCGGGTTGTTGTACTCCTCCAGGTCGCCGTCCCAGACATGGCCCGTCTTGGCCGGTTCACGTTCCTGGCCGGGTTCGGGCTTGACCGCGCGAGTCCGCGCGGTCCACCACATGATCCACACGCAGGCGGCGATGTTTAGCGTCGTGAAGATGATCACGAAGAGGCTGGCGCGTTCGGACATCATAAGCTTGGGGCGATTGGGGAGTTAGCGGTGAGTCGGCGGCTGATCCGCAAGCGGCGCGCGTGATTCGTCGTCCTGCAGCGGCAAGAGCGCCGCCGCATCAAATTCCGTCTTGCGATGCTTGCTCCACGCCCAGATCCACAGCGCGATGAACGCGACAAAGAGGATGGCCGTGAGCACGGCGCGCACGAGACCTACGGTGGTCATTGCCGCTCCTTCGCGAAGACGCGGCTCGGATCGAATTTTACTTCCGCCGCCTCTTGGCTCGCGGCCGCACCGCGGAATTTCAAGCCTTGCAGGTATGCGATCAGCGCATCCATCTCGCTCCGGTTCTGCACTGATCCCGGCGCCTCAGCGATCTGTTGATCCGAATATGGGACGCCGATTTTGCGCAGTGCGCGCATCTTCGCCTGCACGAATTGCGGATCGAGCGTCTTCTCGCTCAGCCACGGGAATCCCGGCATATTGGATTCCGGTACGACGTCGCGGGGATTCGTCAGATGTACGCGATGCCACTCGTCGGTATAGCGGCCGCCGACGCGCGCGAGGTCTGGCCCCGTGCGCTTCGAGCCGAACTGAAACGGGTGGTCGTACACGGTCTCGCCCGCGAGGGAGTAATGGCCATAGCGTTCGGTTTCTCCGGGGAGAGGGCGGACCATTTGCGAGTGGCAGCTATAGCAGCCTTCGCGCACGTAGACGTCGCGTCCTGCGAGCGCAAGCGCCTCATACGGTTTGACGCCAGGCGCCGGCTCGACGACCGAGCGCTGCATGTACAGCGGCACGATCTCCACGAGCCCGCCTATGCTGATCACCACTGCAACCAGCACGCCGAGCAGGCCAACCTTCTTCTCAACCGTCTCGTGATTCATATGGGTCGTGACCAGCGACTAGTGACCAGGGGCGGGCGCAAGCACGGCGGCGTCGACGGGCTGGCTCTCACGCACGGTGCGCCACACGTTGTACGACATGATGAGCATGCCGGTGAGGAACATGAGTCCGCCAAGCAGCCGCACGCCGTAGTAGGGGTATGTGGCCTTGAGCGCCTCGACGAACGTGTATGTCAGCGTCCCGTCCTCGTTGATCGCGCGCCACATCAGGCCCTGCATCACTCCAGCGATCCACATCGAGGTGACGTACAGAACGATGCCGATCGTAGCGATCCAGAAATGCGCCTCCATCAGCTTCGTGCTGTACATCTGCGCTCTACCGAAGAGCTTTGGAATCATCTGATACATGGCGCCGATTGTGATGAACGCGACCCACCCTAGCGCGCCCGCATGAACGTGCCCGATCGTCCAGTCCGTGTAGTGAGAAAGGGCGTTCACCGTCTTGATCGCCATCATCGGGCCTTCGAACGTCGACATGCCGTAGAACGACAGCGACACGACGAAGAACTTCATGACGGGATCGGTGCGCAGCTTGTGCCACGCGCCTGACATGGTCATCAAGCCGTTGATCATGCCGCCCCACGACGGCGCCAACAGAATGAGAGAGAACACCATGCCGAGCGACTGCGCCCAGTCCGGCAGAGTTGTGTAGTGCAAGTGGTGCGGCCCCGCCCACATATATATCGAGATGAGCGCCCAGAAGTGGACGATCGAGAGGCGGTACGAATAGATCGGTCGGCCGACTTGCTTGGGGATGGAGTAGTACATCATCCCGAGAAAGCCCGCGGTGAGAAAGAATCCCACGGCATTGTGGCCATACCACCACTGCACCATTGCGTCCACGACGCCGGAGTACACGATGTATGACTTTGTGGGCGAGACGGGGATCGCGATGTTATTGAAGATATGCAGCACCGCGATCGTGATGATGTACGCCGCAAAGAACCAGTTCGCGACGTAGATGTGCTTGATCTTGCGTCTGGCGATCGTGCCGAAGAATACGACGGCGTAGGAAACCCAGACGATCGCGATCAACAGGTCGATGGGCCACTCGAGCTCGGCATATTCCTTGCTCTGGGTTATGCCGAGCGGCAGCGTGATTGCCGCAAGCACGATAACCGCCTGCCAGCCCCAGAATGTGAAAGCCGCGAGACGATCGGAGAACAGCCGCACATGACACGTGCGCTGCACGACGTAGTAGGAGGTCGCAAACAGCGCCGAGCCGCCGAAGGCGAAGATCACCGCGTTCGTATGCAGCGGACGCAGGCGGCTGTACGTCAGAAAGGGCGTATCGAAATTCAGGGCGGGAAACATGAGCTGTGCGGCGATGAAAACGCCCGCCGTCATGCCGACCACGCCCCACACAACGGTCATGATCGCGAATTGACGCACGACCTTGTCGTTGTAGTACACGCCGGTTGAAGTTGTTCTAGTGGCTCTTGCGTCGGACATGTTCAGCCTCTAAGGAAGCACGGCGCGTGTACGGGCGCGCCCACCGAGGGGCGGCTATGGGGCGCCGGCGGCGGCGCAATGGTGACCGTCCTTGCGCTTGCGCAAACTACGGGAACCCCGAGAGCCACTGCGCGGTAATGCGGAGGGACTTGGTCTAAAGCAGCCGAAATCCACTGCGACCAGGCGAGGTTCATGCAACGACGCACCGCCGATTCAGCAATCGCCTGATATCTAGCGCCCAGTCATTGTCGCTAGTGCTAGTGAGCAAACACCCCGAGCGGCTGATGTGCGCGGGCGACGCTGATGATGAATGCGTATACGAGGAGAGCGCTGAGCCAGAAAAGAACGCGTGCATGCCGCGTACGAGCCCGTTTGAGTCCGTAGCTGCCAAGCACGATGTATACGAGCAACAGCAAGACTTTGACCGTGAGCCACCCCTGCACGAAAGGATACTGATGCAGGATGGTCGTCAGCGCGATGGCCGCGCTCAGCAGGATCGTGTCGAGAATGTAGCTGAGATATCGCACGGGGGCCGCCATCGGCCACGACCCGCTTGCGAAGTTCAGCGCAGCCCCCCGCAAAAAGAATAGAGCGCCGCTGGCGATCACTGCCGCGATGTGGACAAAACGAAGCTGAAGGTAGAAGTCGACCATGAGCGACTAGCGTCCGGCGTTTTTCGTTCTCTGTTCGTCCGTTACGCCTCAGAGCCGTCGTTCAAGCGGCGTCCTTGCGCCTAGCCTGAGCGCAAGCCGACGCAGTGGACGAACGAAAAAAGCGAGTTACTCCCGTAAGACATTCCGCGCCAGTTCTTCGAGCGCATGAAGGTTGTACAGCTCGATATCCCGGCGCTCAACGCCGATGTATCCGTCGTCCTGGAAACGACGGAAGACGCGGCTGACGGTTTCCGCGGCGAGGCGCAGGTAGTTGGCAATGTCGGTGCGGCTCATGGTCAGGCGGAAGCGCGTGGCGGAAAAGCCGCGCGCGGCGTAACGGCGCGAGAGGGAGATGAGGAACGCGGCCATGCGCTCGTCGGCGGTGAAATTGCCGGCGAGCAGCGAGGCCTTGCCGATATCGAGGCTCAGCAACCGGAAGAGTTGCTGCTGCAATCCGGGCATCCGAGTCGCCAGCGCCGCGATGTTCGGAAATGAGAACCGACAGAGCATGACGGAGTCGAGCGACACCGCGTTGCACGGATAGCGCGATTGCGAGATGGCGTTGAGTCCGATGATCTCGCCGGGCAGATAGAACCCGAGGACCTGCTCGCGGCCCTCGGAATCAGTGACGTAAGTCTTCACCGTTCCGGCGCGAACGGCGGCAATCGAGGTGAAGGGATCGCCTTCGCGGAAAGTGTGTTCGCCTTCTCGAAACGGCCCGACGTGTTGCACGAGCACGTGCAGCTCGCGCAGGTGGCTCTTGTCATAGCCTCGCTCGAGACATGCCGCGGAGAAGGCGCATGTGCTGCAGAAGCGAAAATCGTCGCCGTCGTCCGCGATCGGGTTCGGCAGACGTCTGTCCGGCGCGTCTCTCATATGCGCTCGTCCTGCGAGGAGCGCACCGACGTCGCGCGCTCGCTCAGATCAGCCGCGAATACCGCGGGCGGGCGGTCTTGGCGGATTCGTCGGTAAGGTAACGGTCGAAGCACATCGCGATGATACGCAATAGGAGCCGCCCGCCAGAAGTCGCGTGAATACGATTTTCTTCCAACCTTACGAGGCCGTCTGAGGCCAGAAGCTGCAGCTTCTGCAGGGAAGCTTCGAAGTACGTTTCGAAATCAATGCCGTAGCGCTGCTCGATGGCGCAGATGTCGATGCAACCCTGACACATCAGCTGCTGTATCACGTCTCCGCGTAGGACATCGTCGTCGTTCAGGCGTAGTCCGCGCCAGACGGGCAGGCGGCCTTGATCGAGGGCCGTCTCCCAGGCGGGGAGGTCGCGCGGATTCTGGCTGAAGCAATCGCCGATGTGGCTGATCGCACTCACCCCGAGACCGATCAGATCGCACTGGGCGTGCGTCGTATAACCCATGAAATTGCGGTGCAGCGTTCCCGCCGCCTGCGCGCGCGCCAGGTCTTCCTCAGGCAGCGCGAGGTGATCCATGCCGATGTAGACGTAGCCCGCCGCGGAGAGCTTTTCGACCGCGAGGCACAGCAGACCGAGCTTCGCTTCGGGCGAGGGCAGCTCGGCAGCGTCGATTTGTCGCTGCGGCTTGAAGAGATCCGGCAGATGGGCGTAGCCATAGACGGCAAGCCGGTCGGGGCGCGCAGCTAAAACGGCGTCGAGTGTGCGTGAGAAGCCTTCGCTGGTCTGTCTTGGCAACCCGTAGATGAGATCCACATTGATCGACCGGAACCCCTCGCGGCGGCAATCCTCGATCACCCGCAGCGTCTCCTCGACGCTCTGAAGCCGATTCACTGCGCGTTGAACGTCTGGATCGAAGTCCTGTACACCCAAGCTGGCGCGATTGAAGCCGAGCCGGGCATATGCCGCGATGTCGCCGCTCTGGACGAAGCGCGGATCGATCTCGAGCGAGAAGTCGCGATCGGCGCTCGCGCTTAGCCGAAAATGGCTGCGAGCGCTCTCGACAATCTCCTCCAGCTCCTGCGGACGCAGAAAATTCGGTGTTCCGCCGCCGAAGT
>DATAFY010000219.1:0-4797 GCA_036257205.1 Steroidobacter sp.
TCGCCGACGCCCTGAACTTGTCGCGCGCCGAAGTTCATGGCGTCGTCACGTTTTATCACTACTTTCGGCGCCAGCCGCCTGGCCGGCGCATCGTTCAGATCTGCCAGGCCGAAGCATGCAAGTCCATGCAGGGTGAACGATTGACAGCCTACGCGAAGCAGCGGCTCAGCATCGATTTTCATCAGACCACAACGGACGGGGTGTTCTCACTCGAGCCGGTGTATTGCCTTGGAAACTGCGCTTGCGCTCCGTCCGTGATGATAGGCGGCGAACTGCACGGCCGCGTCACACACGAAAAATTCGACTCGTTGGTCGATGCGGCGCTACGACAGGCCGCTGATGAACTGGGACGCGCCGGATCATGACAATCACGATCTATGTGCCTCGCGACGCCTCCGCGCTCTCCGTCGGCGCTGAGGCGGCAGCGCGCGCGATCCGCGGGGAAGCTGAACGGCGTTCGATCGACATCCGCATGGTGCGGAACGGCTCGCGCGGCTTACTGTGGCTTGAGCCTCTAGTTGAAGTCGTCACGCCGCAGGGTAGGCAGGCATATGGTCCCGTGGGCGCTCAGGATGCGGCGGGGCTGTTCGACGCGGGATTTCTCACTGGCGGTGCACACCCCCTGCATCTTGGGCCGACCGAAGAAATTCCGTACCTCAAGAGTCAGCAGCGGCTCACATTCGCGCGTGTGGGAGTTATCGATCCCACCGACCTCGACGACTATCTCGCGCACGAGGGATACCAGGGTCTGCGTCGTGCGCTTGCGATGAGCGCAGAGCAGATCGTACAGGCGATCACGACGTCGGGCTTGCGCGGCCGGGGCGGCGCCGCGTTTCCCGCAGGGATCAAGTGGCGCACCGTCCTCGAGCAGCGCGAGGCTCCGAAATACATCGCGTGCAACGCGGATGAGGGCGATTCGGGGACGTTTGCGGATCGTCTGCTCATGGAAGGGGACCCCTTCATGTTGATCGAAGGGATGACGATCGCGGGCGTGGCTGTGGGTTCGACGCGCGGATACATCTATCTGCGCGCGGAATATCCGCATGCGCATCGCACGCTCTGGGAGGCGATTGAGATCGCGTACGCGCGCGGCTTCCTGGGTCAGAACATTCTCGGCTCGGGTAAGTCTTTCGACCTCGACGTGCGTCTCGGGGCCGGCGCCTACATCTGCGGCGAAGAAACCTCGATGCTCGAGAGCCTCGAAGGCAAGCGCGGCGAGGTGCGGGTCCGTCCGCCGCTGCCGGCGATCAGAGGTCTTTTTGGCCGTCCGACGTTGGTGCACAACGTGATTTCGCTGGCAAGCGCGGTCGCCATCCTGAGCCGGGGCGCCGATTTTTATGCAAATTTCGGCGCCGGCAAGTCGCGCGGCACGATTCCGCTGCAGCTTGGAGGGAACATTCGGCGCGGCGGGCTCGTCGAACGGGCGTTCGGCTTGACGCTGCGAGAGTTGCTGTATGACTACGGCGGCGGTTCCGCCAGCGGCCGGCCGATCCGCGCCATCCAGGTCGGGGGTCCGTTGGGCGCCTATATCCCTGAGTCGCAGTTCGACCTGCCCGTAGATTACGAAGCCCTATCGGCCGCCGGAGCGTTGCTCGGTCATGGCGGCGTGGTCGCATTCGATGACACAGTGGATATGGCGCAGATGGCGCGTTATGCGCTGGAGTTCTGTGCTGTTGAGTCCTGCGGTAAGTGCACCCCCTGTCGCATCGGATCGACCCGCGGAGTGGAGCTGATGGACCGGATCATTGCTGATGTCGATCGGGAGCGCAGTCTCGCGCTCGTCGATGAGCTGTGCGAAACGATGCTGCACGGCTCGTTGTGCGGCCTCGGCGGCATGACGCCGTTTCCCGTACGTAGCGCGTTGAAGCACTTCGCGGAAGATTTCCGCAGGCCCGCACACCGCCCTAACCGCTAATTGCCAGCGACCTATGTACGCCCGCAACTATATCGATCCCGGAACTCCTGCGAGCGAGGGCGCGCCCGTCACGCTGGAGATAGACGGCGTCGCCGTAACCGCGCCGGAAGGCACGTCCATCATGCGGGCGGCATCCATGGTCGGCAGTCAGATTCCAAAACTGTGCGCGACGGGAACCCTGAAAGCGTTCGGTTCGTGCCGGCTGTGCTTGGTCGAGATTGAAGGACGCAATGGATTTCCTGCATCGTGCACGACCACCGTCGCTCCGGGGATGAAGGTGCGCACGCAAAGCGAGAAGCTCGCGCGGCTGCGCCGAAATGTTATTGAGCTCTACGTCTCCGACCATCCTCTCGACTGCGACACGTGTCCCGGCAATGGCCATTGTGAGCTGCAAAATATGGCCGCGGTCATGGGCGTCGGCTCGTCTCGTTACGCAGTGGGCGGACGGATGCATCGAGGCTCGCCCAAAGACGTGAGCAATCCATACTTCGCCTTCGATCCAGATCTGTGCATCGTCTGTTCCCGGTGCGTGCGCGCGTGCGACGAAGTGCAGGGGACGTTTGCGCTGACGATCGAGGCGCGCGGCTTCGGTTCGCTGGTCGCGGCAAGTCAGCACGAACCTTTCCTCGCATCTGAGTGCGTGTCATGCGGCGCCTGCGTCGAGTCTTGTCCGACTGCGGCATTGTCGGAGAAATCGCTGATTGCGCTGGGACAGCCGGATCGGACGGTTACGACTACGTGCGCATACTGCGGCGTCGGGTGTTCATTCACCGCCGAGGTCAGGAACGACAAAGTCGTGCGTATGGCGCCCGACCGCGATGGACGCGCCAACAAGGGGCACGCATGCGTCAAAGGCCGATTCGCTTACGGCTATGCGACGCATCCGGACCGCATCGCGCGTCCCATGATACGCAGGAAGATCACGGATCCGTGGCGCGAAGTGAATTGGGACGAGGCGATCGAATACGCAGCCTCAGAGCTGAAGCGCATTCAACGCGAGCACGGGCGATTTGCGCTCGGCGGGATCACTTCCTCGAGATGCACGAACGAAGAAACGTTCCTTGTGCAGAAGCTCGTCCGGGCGGCGTTCGGGAACAATAACGTGGACACGTGCGCGCGCGTGTGTCATTCGCCAACGGGGTACGGACTGAAGAGCACCCTGGGCGAATCCGCAGGCACGCAGGAATTCGCCTCAGTGACGAAAGCCGACGTGATCATGGTAGTCGGCGCGAACCCGACGGAGGGCCACCCGGTCTTCGCCTCACAGTTGAAGCGGCGTCTGCGCGAAGGTGCGAAGCTCATCGTCATCGATCCGCGGGAGATTGCTCTCATCAGAACGCCGCATATCGAGGCTGCGTATCACTTGCAAGTTCGGCCAGGCGCGAACGTTGCGATCGCCAACGCACTGGCGCACGTCGTCGTGAGTGAGAATCTGACGAAGGAAGACTACGTAGCCGCGCGCTGCGAAGGGGAGTCGTACCAGCGTTGGAAACAGTTCATCGCTGATCCGAAGAATTCGCCCGAAGCCCTGGAGGCGGAGACTGGCGTGCCGGCGACCTTGGTGCGCGGCGCGGCGCGTCTGTACGCGCGCGCGCCGAACGCTGCGATCTACTATGGCCTCGGCGTCACGGAACACAGTCAGGGTACGACCATGGTGCTGGGCATCGCGAACCTTGCGATGGCCACTGGCAATCTCGGCCGCGAAGGGGTGGGCGTCAATCCGCTGCGCGGCCAAAACAATGTTCAGGGATCCTGCGACATGGGGTCGTTTCCGCACGAGTTCAGCGGCTACCGACACGTCACAGACAGTGCTGTCCGTGCTTCGTTTGAATCGGCGTGGGGCGTCTCGCTCGAAGCGGAGCCGGGCCTGCGCATCCCGAACATGTTCGAGGCGGCGCTCGACGGCAGTTTTCGCGGTCTCTACATTCAGGGCGAGGATCTCGCGCAGTCCGACCCGAACACAAAGCATGTCGTCGCGGCGTTGTCCGCCATGGAGTGCATCATCGTGCAGGATCTTTTCATCAACGAGACGGCGCAGTACGCGCACGTGTTCCTGCCCGGATCCTCGTTCCTGGAGAAGAACGGCACGTTTACCAACGCCGAACGTCGCATCTCGCGCGTTCGGAAGATTATGGAGCCGCTCGCCGGGCTCGAAGATTGGGAAGTGACCGTGCGTCTCGCGCAAGCGCTCGGTTATCCGATGCACTATTCGCATCCCTCCGAGATCATGGAGGAGATCGCCATGCTGACGCCCACGTTCAGGGGCGTGAGCTACGAAAAACTTGACCGGCTCGGCAGCATTCAGTGGCCGTGCAACGCAGCCGCGCCGGACGGAACGCCCACGATGCACGTCAATGAATTCGTGCGCGGCAAGGGCAAGTTCTGGGTCACCGAATACGTTCCGACGAGTGAACGGGCGACGAGTCGTTTCCCCCTGCTGCTTACGACCGGGCGTGTGCTGACGCAGTACAACGTCGGCGCACAGACGCGCCGCACGCACAACGTTGTGTGGTACAGCGAGGACATGCTGGAGATTCATCCGCATGACGCGGACGTGCGCGGCATCTCGGACGACGACTGGGTCGGCGTCGCGAGCCGCGCCGGCGAGACCGTATTGCGCGCTATGGTCACCGATCGAGTCCAGCCCGGCGTCGTGTACACGACGTTTCATTTCCCCGAAACTGGCGCGAACGTCGTCACGACCGAGAATTCGGATTGGGCGACGAATTGTCCTGAATACAAGGTAACGGCGGTGCAGGTCGTGAAAGTGTCCCAACCCTCCGAGTGGCAGAGGCGCCATCGCGAGATCAGCCTGCGACAGACGCGCATACAGCATCCATCCGATGTCAGCCGCGCGTGAACCATCGCCCGCCTCGCCTGTG
>DATAFY010000255.1:0-2881 GCA_036257205.1 Steroidobacter sp.
GGCTTCGGCGCGATGCTCTCGTTCGCAGTGCGCGGCGGTCGCGAGCACGCGTTCGCCGTAGCGGCGAAGACCACGCTGTTCATACGTGCAACCAGCCTTGGCGGGGTCGAATCGCTGATCGAGCACCGCGCGTCCGTCGAGGGGCCGCACAGCGTGACGCCTCAGAATCTACTGCGCGCCTCGGTGGGACTCGAACATCCTGACGATCTGATCGCCGATCTGGATCGTGCGCTGAAGGAGGGATGACCCGATGGCTCGAACCCCCATTCACATTCGCGAAATCGATCACATTGTTCTGCGCACCGCAGATGCGCAACGCCTGCGGGCGTTCTATTGCGATCTTCTGGGTTGCAGCCTTGAAAAGGTCCAGGCGGGCGTCGGACTCACTCAGCTGCGCGCAGGCCGCTCGCTCATCGATCTGCTGGAGAGCAGGAATGAGGCTGGCGTCAAAGCCCGCAACATGGACCACTTCTGCTTGCGCATCGAACCGTTCGACGCGGAGGCGATCGGCGCTTTCCTACGGGCTCATGGCGTAGATCCCGGCACAGTCGAGAGCCGCTATGGAGCCGAGGGCGAAGGTCCATCGATGTACGTGAACGATCCTGACGGCAACGTGGTCGAGCTGAAGGGACCTCCCCGTAACCAGTAGCGCGGCGCGCACAAGCGGACGCGAATCTAGAGTCCGTCCAGCTACATCTTCACGGCGCACCGTCCGCCTGCCTGCCGCCGTGCAAGTGCAGGAAAGGTTTGGACCCGTGCTTACGCAGCCGCGACGCCGCGCGTTCAGCGCCCTGCGAACGGCCTTAAGCGCCGAGCGCGAGGAGCGTATCGCCGGTGACGCGATAGGTGGTCCACTCTTTCATGGGCGTTGCACCCAGACCTTCGTAGAAGTCGATCGCGCGCTGGTTCCAGTCCAGCACGGACCATTCCAGCCTGCCGCAGCCCCTTTGGAGCGCGATTCGAGCAAGGTGGCGCAGCAACGCGCCGCCGCAACCTTGGCCGCGAAATTTCTGGCGCACGTACAAGTCTTCGAGATAGATCCCCGGCTTGCCGAGGAACGTCGAAAAGCTGTGGAAGTAGAGCGCGAACCCGGCCGCCTCAGCGCCGATGCGCGCCATCACCACTTCCGCGCTGGGCCTCGCACCGAACAACCCCTCCTGGAGCTGCGCCTCCGTGGCCGTCACTTCGTGGAGCAGACGCTCAAATTCTGCAAGCTCTCGAATAAGCGTGAGAATCATCGGCACGTCTGCCGGGGTTGCGGGGTCGATTCGCACAGTCATGGGTGTTCCTCGGGTGCGGGTGCAGCCTGGCCAGTCATCGGCGGTCACGTGTCTTGCCGCCAGCGCCGACGTTCAAAGCATAGCTTGCACCGTTAAGTCGATCGATATACTTTGCGGCACGTGTCAAGCGCTGAAAGCTACCGTATCAAAATATATTGAACGATGAACGACGCGCCGAAATTGCCGCTGAACGCACTTCGCGCCTTTGAGGCTGTAGCGGCGCACTTAAGCTTCACAGGAGCGGCGCAGGCGCTGCACGTCACGACCGCCGCGGTCAGCTCTCACATCAAGTCGCTGGAAGAGTTCCTCGAAACGCCGCTTTTCGTACGGCATAGCCGATCCGTCCGCCTGACGCCGCAGGGCGCAAGGCTATTGCCCGGCGTTCAACGCGGCCTGGGCGAACTCACGCGCGCCGTGGATCAACTGCGCCAGGACCGCAGCAGCGGTCTGCTGAACATCAGTCTGCTGGGCTCATTCCTGCAGAAATGGCTGCTGCCGCGTCTCGGCGATTTCTACCACAAGCATTCGGAGATCGATCTGCGCTTCAACGCGAGCAGCGAGATGGTCGACTTCATGCAGACTGATTTTCACGCCGCGGTCCGCTACGGCGGCGGCGAGTGGCCGAATGTGCGCGCTGAGAAAATGCTGGATGACTGGGTATTTCCCGTCACGAGTCCCACGCTGCTGGAAAAGCTCGGGCCCATCTGTACCATCGGCGATCTCAACAAATACCCTCTGCTGCACAGCGCAAGCGAACCTTGGGTTGATTGGCTGCGTCGCGTCGGCGGCGACACGACGCGAGTGGAGCGCGGCCCGGTCCTCGACGACTCGGCCTCCGTCTTGGCGGCTGCAGAACAGGGTCATGGCCTGGCGCTCGCGCGCTGGTCGCTCGTTGCGGGCGATCTCGCCGCAGGCCGACTGGTGAGACCCTCAGACCAGAGCGTCCTCCAACAGCACGCCTACTACTTCGTGGCCCCGCCGCACAATTTCGATCTGCCGAAGGTCAGGCGTTTCCGAGACTGGTTGCACCAAGTGTGTAGTCAATTCCCGCCGCCCGAGGGCGAGCGGCTCAATCCGCAATAGCCGCCAGAGCGAGGGCCTTCGCTCGCACTGCGTTCAGTTCGAGGCGCGCCATGCTCCCGGGCGTGGAGAACGCGGGCGCTCGACATCAGCGTACTCGCGTCGCTCAAACACGATGAATACGACGCACTCGCTCCAGCGCACCGCTGGACACAGCGGCTTCGGTTCGGCGGCTGCGAGCGACTCTAACCCAACCCGCGCACCTGGGCGCTCGACACGGGATCGCCCGGTGATCGCTGAAATAATGTGCGGAGCCGCGTAAGCATGCTTTGGCGCCTAGCATTCGCGTTTTGCCGCGTCGGATAACAACTGTTAGAGCGCAGTATCGATCTCGCGAAGCGGTACCCGCTCACCAGGCGAACTGGAGTACAAGACCCTGTAACGACCCTTAGGCAAAGCACCGAGGCTCACCGAAGGGCACACCGCGGAGGCGCCTCGTACAACCGGACCTGCTATGACCGCCAGCAATATGGTCTGCCCTTCAATCCGGGCCTTGACGGAGCAAGCGAGCGCCGAATTAA
>DATAFY010000271.1:0-1602 GCA_036257205.1 Steroidobacter sp.
CAGCGTCACTGCGAGCCGGGCGCCTCCGGCTGGTAGTTGATCGTCAGCGAGACATAGCCCTCCGACCCGAGGTCCGAGTTCGGACCTTCCGAGGCGCTGCCGACGAACGAGAACCCTCGCAGGCCCGATACGCCCGCTTCCACTATCACGCAGGGCTCACTCCCCGCCGGGAACCGGGATAGTTGCGTTGGGTCCTGGCGCTGCACGCTTTTGCTCAATGTCGATTTGACGCGTCGAGCGTTGAATGTCCCGGAATCGCCCCTGCCGAATCGCCTCTTCCCGAAATCGCCGCGTGGCGCGGTAGTCGGCATGAATACCGGGTGACGCGCGCCGGAACGCGGCATAAGCTGCCATTGAATGACGCGCGTGGAGGATCCGTTCCATGACTGCCCGCTACGACAGCATTCTTGATGCGGTGGGGCGAACGCCTGTTGTCAGAATCAACAAGCTCGCACCGCCTCACGTACGTGTGTACGTGAAAATAGAAGCGTTCAATCCCATGGGATCGGTCAAGGACCGCCTCGCGCTGGGCGTCATCGAGGATGCGGAACGCCGCGGTGCGCTCCGGCCCGGCCAGACGGTGGTGGAAGCGACCAGCGGCAATACGGGCATCGGGCTCGCGATGGTATGCGCGCGCAAGGGCTACCCGCTCGTCGTGACGATGGCCGAGAACTTCAGCGTCGAGCGCCGCAAGATGATGCGCTTTTTCGGCGCGAAGGTGGTGCTCACGCCCGCCGCGCTCAAGGGCAGCGGCATGCTTGCCAAGGCGGTGGAGCTCGCCGAGCGACACGGTTGGTTTCTCTGCCGGCAGTTCGAGAATGAAGCGAACGCAGATGCGCATTCGCGCACGACGGCGCCCGAGATCCTCGAGACGTTCGCTGACCAACCGCTCAATTACTGGGTCACGGGTTACGGCACCGGAGGCACGCTCAAGGGCGTCGCGCGTGTGCTGCGGGAGAAAAGTCCCGCTACAAAGATCATCGTGTGCGAGCCCGACAACTCGCAGATCCTGGGCAGCGGCATTGCGCAGGCGCGAAGCGCCGATGGCTCGCCGAGCAGCAGTCACCCCAACTTCCGTCCTCATCTCATGCAAGGCTGGGGCCCCGATTTCATTCCCAAGCTGACGGAAGACGCGGTGGCGATGCAACTGATCGATCGCATCGTACCGATCAACGGCGCCGACGCCTTGCGCTTGTCGCGCGAACTTGCGAGCAAGGAAGGAATTTTCGTCGGCATCACGGGGGGCGCCACGCTTGCCGGAGCGCTCGAGGTCTGCAAGTCTGCGCCGGAGGGCTCGACGTTGCTCTGCATGCTGCCCGACACCGGCGAGCGCTACCTCAGCACCCCGCTCTTCGCCGATATTCCCGCGGACATGACCGAAGAGGAAATCGAGATCTCGCGCTCGACGCCGAATTTCCGGTTCGATGTCTGTGCAACGGCGCCTGCGGCCGCGCCGGGCGCCGCTCAACCCATCGAGGCGGACGCAAAGGAGTTCGTGGCGCGCGCGGTCGACGATCCGCAGCATCCGGTCGTGATGTTCGCGCTTGAGTGGTGCGAGTTCTGCTGGTCGGTGCGCAAGATGTTTGCGCACTACCGAATCCC
>DATAFY010000290.1:0-10909 GCA_036257205.1 Steroidobacter sp.
TTGTCGTTCATCTGGACGCATCTGAACCGCGTCATCAAGCGCGACGACCTCGACATGATATTCATGGCCGGACCGGGCCACGGAGCCCCGGGCGTGCTCGCGCCGACGTACCTCGAAGGAACCTACTCCGAGGTCTATCCCGACAAGAGCGAGGACGTCGAAGGTCTGCAGAGATTCGTCAAACAGTTTTCTTTTCCAGGTCACATCGGCAGTCATGTGACGCCCGAAACGCCGGGCTCGATCCACGAGGGCGGCGAACTCGGCTATAGCGTGTCGCACGCATATGGCGCCGCGCTCGACAATCCCGACCTGATCGTCGCGTGCATCGTCGGCGACGGCGAGGCCGAAACCGGTCCGCTCGCGACCGCCTGGCATTCGAACAAGTTCCTCAATCCCGTACGCGACGGCGCGGTACTGCCGATCCTGAACTTGAACGGTTACAAGATTGCCAATCCGACCATTCTCGCGCGCATCGGCCACGACGAACTTGAAGCGCTGTTCGTCGGTTACGGCTACACGCCGTATTTCGTTGAGGGCGACGATCCGACGCCATGGACGAGCACTTTCGCTCTGCGCCCCTCAAACGGAACCTCCCCGCGCTCATGGGCCTGCTCGGCGTCTGGTACGTCAACCTCTTCGGCGTCCGTACGGTCGCCGTGCTTCCGTATGAGCAGTACCTCAAACGCTTTCCAGCGTATCTGCAGCAGCTGATCATGGAGAGCAACGGCAAGCGAGTGACGCTAGAAGGCGAGACGGTCAGCGTCGACACGAGCCCCGTCTACTGGGGCGAGCCAGGAACGAACGGCCAGCACTCTTTCTACCAGCTCATTCATCAGGGCACGCAGCTCGTTCCCTGCGACTTCATCGCGTTCGGACGCCCCTTGCATGCGCTCCGCGAGCACCACGACATACTGCTAGCCAATGTGCTCGCGCAGGGCGAGGCGCTCGCCTTCGGTAAGACGGCCGACGAGTTGCGCGCCGAGGACTGTCCGGATTGGCTCGTCCCGCATCGCACGTTCGAAGGCAACCGGCCCTCGAACACACTGCTGCTCGAACGCCTCACGCCCGCGTCGCTGGGCACGCTCATTGCGCTGTATGAGCACCTCGTTTATACGCAAGCCGTCATCTGGCGCCTCAATCCCTTCGATCAGTGGGGCGTGGAGCTCGGCAAAGCGTTGGCCGGGCGCATCGTCTCTGAGCTCGCCGCCGAAGAGGAGCCGACTCTCCGCCATGACGGCTCGACCAACGCGCTCATCCGCCGGTGCCGCAGTATGGCCGGAGCAGTGCCGCGATGAACCCCACGCATGCTGTCGCGCCGCCGGGCGCCCTCGCCTCGCACGCGACGCGGGGACCCTATGCGACGCGCGCCGGACGGCACGTGCCCCCCGGCGCTCACGCCGATGGCGGGGGGGTCAACTTTTCTGTTCTCTGCCGCGATGCCGCCGCCGCGGAACTGCGTCTGTACGAGAGCGGCGACAGCCTCGAACCGTTCCAGGTTATCCCTCTTGCGCCGGACATCCATCGCACTTTCTTCTTCTGGCATGTGTATGTCGAGAATCTGCCGCCCGGCACGCACTACACGTGGCGAGTCGCCGAACCTGGCCAGAGCCTCGAGGCTGCGATGGAGCTGCTCGATCCATGGGCGCGGGCCGTAAGCGATGCGCGTTGGGAGCGCGCCAGCGCGGTCGCAGGCCATGCGAACGGCAGGAGCTTGCGCGCGATCGTCACTACGGGCGACCAAACGCCGGCGGCCACGACGCCTTCGGCGCCGCGAGATCTGAGCGACTGCGTGATCTATGAGATGCACGTCGGCGGCTTCACACGCCACTGGTCTTCTGGCGTCCGTCATCCCGGAACGTTCACGGGCCTGGTCGAGAAGATTCCGTATCTGAAGGAACTCGGCGTCACACATGTCGAACTGCTGCCAGTCATGGCTTTCGACGAGCAGGACGTTCCGCCAGGCGCGGTCGCGCGCGGCCTACGCAATTACTGGGGCTACAGTTCCTACGGCTTCTATGCGCCGCATCCGCGTTACTGCATCGACCCGACGAGAGCGCCGCAGGAATTCCGCGACTGCGTACGCGCCCTGCACGAGGCGGACGTCCGCGTGCTGCTCGACGTGGTGTTCAACCATACGGCAGAAGGCGGGATTGCGGGGCCGACGATCAATTTCAAGGCGCTTGCGAACGACATTTTCTACCATCACGAAGCGCACGACCTGCGCCGCTACCGCGACTACACCGGCTGCGGCAACACGATTAATTGCAATCATCCGCTCGTCACGAATTTCCTTGTGAACTGCCTCGAATACTGGACCGACAAACTCGGTGTGGATGGCTTCCGCTTCGATCTGGCAAGCGTGTTTGCGCGCGGGGAGGACGGCGCGCCGCTCGCGAATCCACCGCTCACCTGGGGTATCGAGTTGTCGCGCGCTCTGATCGCTCGTCCGATCATCGCCGAGGCCTGGGACGCGGCGGGGCTCTATCACGTCGGCGCCTTCCCCGGCATGCGCTGGTCCGAGTGGAACGGGCGATACCGCGACGTGCTGCGTCGTTTCGTCCGCGGCGATCCGGGCCTGGCGGGCGAGGTCGCAACACGCATTGCTGGCTCGCAGGATATGTACAGCCGCCGCACCCCCCAGCACAGCATTAATTTCATCACGTGCCACGATGGCTTCACTCTGTACGACCTCGTCAGTTACAACACGAAGCACAACGAAGCAAACGGTGAAAACAACTGCGACGGGAACAACGACAACCTTTCGTGGAATTGCGGCGCAGAAGGTGAGGCATCCGATGCGGCGATCCTGTCGCTGCGCCGCCGACAGGCGAAGAACTTCATGGCGATCCTGTTCCTGAGCCAGGGTGCGCCGATGATTCTTGCGGGCGATGAGGTCTTGCGCAGCCAGCGCGGCAACAACAACGTGTACAGCCAGGATAACGAGCTCGGTTGGTTCGACTGGCGTCTCGTCGAAGCCAACCACGACATGTTCCGCTTCACCCGCGAGCTGATCGCGTTGCGCAAGCGCCACCCAAGTTTGCGGCGCCAACACTTTCTCACCGGTCGCCCGGCGCCCGGTGCCACGCTGCCGGATATCGCCTGGCACGGCGAACACTTGCACGAACCGCCGTGGTACGACGGGTCCGCTCGCCTGCTTGCCTTTACGCTCGCCGGCGTCGACGCGGACGAGAAACCTTTGCACGTCATTCTTAATATGTGGTGGGAAGAGCGCGCAGTAGACATACCCGCGCTGCCGGGGTGCAGATGGCGACGCGCAATTGACACGGCGCTTACAACGCCGGACGACATCGCGCCGCCTGAGCGGCAACGCTGGATCGTCGACGAACGTTACGTCGCACAGCCGCGCAGCGTCGTTGTTCTGGAGGCGCACTGAAGGAGACTCCATGCCCATTCATGCTCTCGCCGGCAAGCCCGCCGCTTCTGGGATGCTTGCTAACATTCCGCGGCTAATCACTGCTTATTTCAGCGAGCGGCCCGATCCCGCAAATCCGGCGCAGCGCGTGGCGTTCGGCACGTCGGGCCATCGCGGTTCGGCGCTCAAAGGCTCGTTCAACGAGGCGCACATCCTTGCCGTCACACAGGCGATCTGCGACTACCGAGAAAGGAAAAGCGTCGACGGCCCGCTCTTTCTTGGCATCGACACGCATGCGCTTTCAGAACCGGCGTTTGTCACCGCACTCGAAGTGCTGGCCGGCAATGGCGTGCATACGATGATCGCGCAAGACGGCGGCTACACGCCGACCCCGGCCATCTCCCATGCGATCCTGACGTACAATCGCGCTCGAACGGCGGGGCTCGCTGACGGCATCGTCATCACGCCCTCGCACAATCCGCCGGAGGACGGCGGCATCAAATACAACCCGCCGCACGGCGGACCCTCTGAAACATTGGTCTCGAACGAGATTGAGGCGGTCGCGAATCGCCTGCTGGCGCAGACGCCCAAAGGCATTTCCCGCGTCGCCATCGCGCAAGCGCGGCAGGCCCCGACTACGCATCGACACGATTACATCAGCGCGTACGCCGCGGATCTCACGAGCGTGATCGATGTGGAAACGATTCGCGGCGCGCAGCTGCGCATCGGCGCAGACCCGCTCGGCGGCGCGGGCGTGGCGTATTGGGGCCCTGTCGCGGAGCGCTACGGCCTCAACATCGAAGTGGTGAACCGCGAAATTGATCCGACATTCCGCTTCATGCCGCTCGACTGGGACGGTCGCATCCGTATGGACTGCTCCTCCCCTCACGCCATGGCCAATCTGATCGCGCTCAGCAAGCGCTTCGACGTGGCTTTTGGGAACGACGCCGATCACGACCGCCACGGGATTGTCACTCCCTCCTCCGGCCTGCTCACCCCGAATCACTACCTAGCCGTCGCAATCGACTATTTGTTCACTCACCGCCCCCGCTGGCCCACGACGACAGCGGTCGGCAAGACAGTCGTCAGCTCGAGTCTCATCGACCGCGTAGCCGCAGCACGGGGCCGTGCGCTCATGGAGACGCCCGTGGGCTTCAAGTGGTTCGTCGAGGGTCTGCGCGCAGGAATGCTCGGCTTTGCAGGCGAAGAGAGCGCCGGGGCGTCCTTCCTGCGTAAGGACGGCGCCGTCTGGACCACCGACAAAGACGGGATGTTGCTCGGTCTGCTCGCCGCCGAAATGCGCGCCGTGACGGACCGCGACCCCGGAGAGCTGTATGAGGCGCTCACGCGCGAGCATGGCGCGCCGGTTTACGAACGCACCGACGCGCCCGCCACGCGCGAGCAGAAGGCGAGACTTGCTACGCTGACGCGCGAGCAAGTGCGCGCATCAACGCTCGCAGGTGAAAAGATCGAGAGCGTCCTCACGCACGCGCCTGGCGACGGCAACCCCATGGGCGGCCTGAAGGTAGTGACCAAGAACGGCTGGTTCGCAGCGCGGCCTTCGGGAACCGAGGATGTTTACAAGATCTATGCTGAGAGTTTTCTTGGCGCGGAGCACCTGAAGCTCGTGCAGAGCGAAGCGCAGGCGCTGGTCAACGCTGTGCTGAGCTGGTGAGACCACGAGGGCGCGTGAATTCCTGCATTGTTGCGTTCGTCCGCGGCTTGTCGATCGAATTCAGCCCCTCATTCTCAGATCGCTTCGACGGAATCGATGCAAACGCAATTTCAGTGCGGACCTGCGCCAGCCGCTCACCGCGGTGACCACTAAGCGCTGATAGGCCTCAATGCACTCGGAGATCCAATTCGCCCGCTTTATACCGCTTGACCATCGCATCGAACGAGAGCGGCTTGATCTGCGACGCATGGCCGGCCGCACCTAGGGCTTCGTAGCGCGCTCTGCAGATTTCCATCATCGCCTTCGTCATGCGGTTAGCCACTTACGAGGATCTATTTCCTTCTGGTTCTCGGCGAGAAACTCGCGCACTGCGCCGGTCGCCGCCATGCGCAAATCCGTGTCGATGTTGATCTTGCGTACTCCGTGCTTGCCTTCCTGAATCTCCTCGACCGGCACACCATACGTCTCGCCCATATCGTCTCCGTGGGTGTTGATCACCTTGAGGCAGTCCTGCGGCACGGAACTTGAGCCGTGCATGACGAGGTGCGTATTGGGAATACGGCGATGGATCTCTTTGATTCGATCTCGCGAGGATGTCGCCGGTGGGCGGCCGCGTGATCATGGTTCGAGCCCAGCCGTCTGCCAGCGCTCGATTCAGCTCGGCTTCTCGTCCGTGATGATGCGGCCATTCCTCGATGGCGGCCCTGAATGAGATGGCGCAGGAACGGCGCGCCGGCGTACTTACGTGCGCCAGCCGACGCCTGCATAATTACGGGGCTATCAGTCTGAGCCGCCGCCTCCATGATGGCGCGGACCTGCTCGAGATTGTTGACGTTGAATGACGAGACGCCGTAGTTGTGCTCGGCGGCGTGATCGAGCAACTGCAGAAGTGTAATGAGAGCCATTTGTCGAACCTCCTTCCGCGCGAGACGTCTGTTTCGATCTGCTTTATTCGGCCTACCGGCTGCGAGCTGCAGCGACAATGCGCATGGACGGCCTCGTCCGTGCCAATTTGAGCGGCGAGCGCTCACACTCGCAAGGGGCCCGCAACAGTTGCGCGCAATTTCTGCGCGCAGCGTGCGTGCGCTGTGTCAGTAGAAGTCCCTAGCATGGGCGGGATCGTGGCGCGGCTATAAAGGCCTTATCACAAGCTGAGACGGCGCAGCCCGATTTCCGAGGTACTCGTCATGAACAAAGTCCGGTTGCTCTTGTTATCGATAACCTTGTTGCCGCTCACGGCGGCGGCCGCCGAGGAGTTCAATGGAACTTCGCCAATGCTCTGCGAGCCGCTCAGGGGGCACGACTGTCTTCCCACCGAAACGGCCTGCAAGCCTCTCAAGCCAGAGCCCGGCAAGGATCTCAACATGCGCTTCGATGTGCAGAAAATGATAGTGCGTGCGCCTTACCGGAACGACACGCTTCCTATTCAGTCCTTCGGCTATAACAGCAAGTCGCTCGTGATGCAGGGCACGAGCCTCGATCTCGTCTGGAGCGCCGCGATCAATCGCACAACCGGCCAACTGACCATCGCCATCGCGGATCGCGAAGGCGCCTACGTCGTCTTCGGGCAGTGCAGGCTTGAGCGCACGGATACGCCCGCAGCGAAGCAACAGTCTCGGTGACCCTGTTCGTTCACCGTGAAGCCGTTGCCCGTTGTGCGCTCATCGTCAGCGCGGCCGACTCCTAACGTTCGGCGGATGTCCATGCGACAAACGTGCGATCACAGTGAGCCTGTCGAAGGGTTCTTTTCTTGCTTGATATTAGCGAGATTCTGGAGAGCTCACACAGTTGCCGGCGATCAGCGCGGTCTTCTGCGAGACATCGTAAGAGAATGCGATGGAGCCATTCGGCATCGCTATCCGCTATCCGCTTCCTTTTGCTCATTCTCCGCGCCCTTGCGCATTATTTCGGTGTATAGATCGGTCATTTTGTCCAACACTTGCTGGTATTCGGGATGCTTTGCCGCCAGCCTGCGCGCCTCGCCTGATTCGCCGAGCACACGTTTCAGGAAGATGGTATCGGACGAGGTCAGCCGTTCGCCCCGGTCGACCCTTTCCTTCAGCTCAAGTGCACGCGGCATTCGTTGCGTGTTGAGGCGGTCCAGCAGGACCTGGATGACGCCCAGCTCCTTTTGTTTCTCTCTGAAGGGATCGCGCATACGCATATCGATGCTCCTGGCGATTTACATGCTTAAGGTTGACGGTTGGCTGTCGACCTCTAAACTCAACGGTCACCTCCAGTGCTCGCAGGCGCCCGCTTACTGGGCCTTGGCGAAGGCGGCGGAGTCTCCTGTTCCAGCACGGCTGCCTTTTTTCCGATTTCCAGCAACTGCTCGGGTCTAACAGTCGCAAAAAGATGCATCACGCGCGCGATCACGCCAGTCCAGCCCGTCTGATGGCTCGCGCCGATGCCGGCTCCGTTGTCACCGTGAAAGTACTCAAAGTAGAGGATGCAGTCTCGCCAATGAGGATCCGTCTGAAATTTTTCTGTCCCGCCGTATACGGGCCGGCGACCGCTCGCGTCGCGCAGAAACACCGCGCTTAGCCGTCGCCCCAACTCTTCAGCCACCTGATACAGATTCATGCGTACGCCGGATCCCGTGGGACATTCGATCGTGAATTCATCGCCGTAGTAGGTGTAATACTGCAGCAAGGCGCGGATGATCAGAGCGTTTACTGGCATCCAGACCGGCCCGCGCCAGTTGGAGTTTCCGCCAAACATGCCTGTATCCGACTCCGACGGCAGATACGACACGCGGTACTCCTGTGCGCCGACCGAAAATACGAAGGGATGCTCGGCGTGAAAACGCGAGAGAGAGCGAATGCCGTACGGACCGAAGAATTCCTTTTCGTCCAGCATGCGCGCGAGTACGCGCCGCAACCGAGTCTCATCGAGAATTGACGCCATGAGCCGATCAGCGCATCCGGGCTTGAACGGATCGTGAATGCGGCTCGTTAGCCCGGGATGCGCCTCGAGGAAACTGCGAAATCGAGCGCCCACTTCAGGATGCTTCTCGCGAAGCTCCCCGTCGAAGATCGTAACCGCACACAACGGCAACAAGCCGACCATCGAGCGGACTTTCAGCCGCTGCGCTCTGCCGTCCGGCAGCCTGAGCACGTCGTAGAAGAAGCCGTCCTCCTCGTCCCACATCCCGACGCTCTCTCCTTCCATCAGCATGGAGGAGGCGATCCAGAGAAAATGCTCGACGAACTTATGGCCCATCCTGATGTATGTCGGTCTATGCAACGCCAGTTCTATCGCGATCTCGAGCATGTTCTGACAGAAGAGCGCCATCCACGCAGTGCCGTCCGCCTGCTCAAGGTAACCGCCCGTCGGCAGGGGCGAGCTGCGGTCGAACACGCCGATATTGTCGAGGCCGAGAAAGCCGCCTTCGAAAACGTTCTTCCCGAGACGATCCTTGCGGTTCACCCACCAGGTGAAATTGAGCAGCAGCGTATGAAACGAGCGCTCTAGCCAGTCGATGTCGCCGCTGCCGCGCCGCGCAGCCTCCAATCGGTAGGTAAAGATTGTCGACCAGGCGTGGACCGGCGGATTCGCGTCTCCGAAATTCCACTCGTACGCGGGCAACTGTCCGCTTGGGTGTAAATACGTTCCCCGCAACATCAGATCGAGCTGCTCCTTGCCGAAGTCTTCGTCCACGAGCGTCAAGGCGAGGATGTGGAAGGCCAGATCCCAGGCCGCGTACCACGGGTATTCCCATTTGTCCGGCATCGAGATGATGTCGGCGTTGTACATGTGCCGCCAGTGTTCGTTCCTCGGCGCAGCACTGCGTTCTTTGAGCCATCTTTCAATGTCGTAGTAATAAAACTGCTTGGACCACAGCATGCCAGCCAGCGCCTGGCGCATGACGTTGGCCGCATCGGCGTTCAGCGAGGACGGAATGATCGACATATAGAATTCGTCGGCCTCGCGACGACGGGCGGCCATGAGGATGCCGAACTCCTCGCCGAACGGCTCGCGAGGCGCGCTCTCGACGAACGCTCGCGGCGATGTATCGCTGAGCCGCAGGCGCAAGACGTGCGACTGGCCTGCGCCGACCGTGATCGAATAGTGCGCCGCCGCCTTCGTACCCTGGCGTTGCGGGTTCACGGTGTTCCGAGCCCGACGAACGATGTATTCGTTGATTCCGTCCTTTACGTACGGCGTGCGGTTCGGGACCCCTGCGATGCGCTCCGTGTTGGTTTCGTTTTCCGTAAACAGCAGCTCCGTGGGGTCTTCGCTGTAGATGAATCGCTCACCGAGATCCGGGTGCACGACGCTGATCACACTACCTCTAGCGCCCGCAGAGATCTGGCGGAGCGCCGGTCGCTCGGTCGGCTCAGGGGATGACGTCCACGTATTGCGGAACCAAAACGTCGGCAGCACATGCAGCGGCGCCGCTTCCGGACCGCGATTGCAGATCGTGATCTGAATGAGGATGTCTTCCGGGGAGGCTTTCGCATATTCGACAAACACATCGAAATAGCGGTCGTCGTCGAATACGCCAGTATCCAGCAGTTCATATTCCAGGTCGGTGCGCTTTCGTTCTCGGTTCACCCGTACGATTTCGTTGTACGGATACGCACGCTGGGGATACTTATAGAGGTACTTGAGGTACGAGTGGGTCGGCGTGGAATCCAGATAGAAGTAGTATTCCTTCACGTCCTCGCCGTGATTTCCTTCGCTATTGGTCAGCCCGAACAGGCGCTCTTTCAGGATCGGATCTGCGCCGTTCCAGAGCGCGAGCGCGAGGCAAAACTGCTGTTGGTCGTCGCTGAAGCCTGCAAGGCCGTCCTCGCCCCACCGGTAGGCGCGCGAACGTGCGTGGTCATGCGTGAAGTAGTTCCAGGCGTCTCCGGATTGGCTGTAATCCTCACGCACCGTGCCCCACTGGCGCTCACTCAGGTACGGACCCCATCTTCTCCATTGCGCTCGGCTCTCGCGCGCGGCCTGCAGACGTGCGTTCTCCTGCTCGGCGCCCATGTTTTCGCCCCCGGTTCGACAATCGCGCGGCGCAAGAATTCCATGCTGAAAGCGCGGCGGGCTATGCGCAATACGCAGCGGGGGCACAGATTTGTGCGCCAACGCGTGCGGCCGCCGATGGTTGTTAAGCGTTAATGTAGTCGCAACTCCGCGCACGATTCGCACAGTTGGCCAGGCGGTTCTTTTGCAGCACGCGCGCGCGGACCCGTGCGTTTATTTCCTGCGTGGCCGACCGGAGCACGGCGTTCGGCGCGGCCACGCTAGCGTTGAAAGAAGCGGTGCGCAGCGGGAGCTCCCCTGCAAATATCCGCGCATTCAGCCATCCGGCGCCTGAACAGCCCAGAGGCCTTACGTATGAGCTCCGAAAAAACATTGCAGGGCGAACCGATGGCACCTACCCGGACTGGCGGGACGCGCGACGCCGGTTTGCACAAAGCGGAGCTTTTGCACCGCTATCTCGATCCCGCCACCTCCCTCGCAGAGATTCTGTTCGGCCTCATTATGACGCTGACCTTCACGCTTGGAGCGGGACTGATCATCGAAGACGAAGGCCGTGAAGGCGCACGCCAACTGCTGATCGCCGTCATCGGCTGCAATGTTGCGTGGGGAATCATCGACGGCGCGCTCTACCTCGTGGGTCAGCTGTTCGATCGCGGCCGCTTGCGAAGACTGGGGCGCGCCATCCGCCGTGCGCCGGACAGATCAGCCGCCACCGAGCTCGCGGCGGCAGAACTGGAGCCGCTGCTGTCCGACGTGCTGAGTCCCTCAGACGCTCGCGCCCTGTACGCACGCGTCGCCGACAACGTGATCACGAAGCCGGCCAAGGCGGCGACGATCACGAAGGACGACTGGTTGGGCGCAGCCGCGAGTTTCTGGCT
>DATAFY010000174.1:0-3480 GCA_036257205.1 Steroidobacter sp.
GATTGAGTGCGGAGGACAGCGCCTTCGGCGTCAGAACGCTGTACACCGGCTCAGTGCATACCCGCCAGGCCCCACTTTTCTGACTCGTTCAGTGCTGAAGCGTCCGTGCCGCGCAGAATGAAAGCGGGACCCCGACGATCAGTGCGTCGTCTGCGGGAAGAGGCCCGTGAGGAACTCAGTGAACGCCTTGATCTTGGCCGTTGCTTGGCGGTGCTGCGGATAGACGATTGACACGGGCCACATCGCGTCTTCGTTCCAGTCTTCGAGCAGGGGCTGCAAAAGACCAGCCGCTACCTGCGCCTCGACCGCGAAATCCAGCGACCGTACAAAACCTGCGCCGCCTACGGCGGCCGCGACCGCAGACTCTGGATCACTGAAGGACAAAGGAGCCATGGCGGCGACGGATTTCTCCACGCCGCCTTTCTTGAAAATCCACGGACGGATCAGGTTGCTCCCGAGCTTGAACATGGCGATGCAGTGCTCGGGCTTCAGGTCGTCAGGGGTGGTCGGCATACCGACTCGGGCGATGAACTCGGGGGAGGCGCACGTGAGGCCCCGGAAGCTCCCAACCCGACGCGCGATCAGGCTCGAATCGCTCAACCTGCCGACCCGAACGGCGGCGTCGACCCCTTCCTGGACCAAATCTATGACCCTGTCGTTCATGCTCATTTGCACCGTAAGCCCAGGGTTCTGCTGAATGAAACGGGGCAGCGCGGGGACTACGATCCTCCTGCCCAGCGAGCTCGGAACGTCCACGCGCAGGCGCCCGCGCGCGATGCCGCGCGCCTCGGTCACCTCATTCTCCGCATGGTCCAACTGGAGGAGGGCCTCGCGGCAGCGCTCGTAGAAACTCGCGCCGAGATCCGTCAGGCTGAGCGAGCGGGTCGTGCGGTTGAGCAGACGTGCGCCGAGCCGCTCCTCGAGGCGACTGACCGCCTTGCTGATCGCCGAGGGAGACATTCCCAGCGTCTGCGCGGCGGCGACGAAACTGTGCGCCTCCACGACCTTTGCGAACGCCACAATGTCGCTGAAACTATTCACGTCATTCTTTCCGTCAAATCACGGAACCGCATTGTAGGATTGTGATTGATGACAGTGATGCAGGAGTGTAATCGCGCCTGGCGCGGTTTACCGCGACGATAAGCGCCCGTAATGTATCGCCCCACAGTCAGCCCCGGCTTTGGATCGGGACGACGCGACGGGAGATCGACGTCGGCCGGGAAAGTTTCAGTCGCGCCACAATCCAAATCCGTATTTTCCAACCCTAAATGAGTCAGAGGCAGTCATGTTTTTGGTGACGGATGCGGCAGGCCATGTAGGCAAGGCGGTGATCGCCGAACTTACTCAACAGTCCGTCCCCGTCCGCGTTCTGATTCAACGGCCGAGCGAGCCGCCCACGTTGCCGGCCGGCGCTGAAATCGTACACTGCAATCTGGCCGATGCAGCAAGCGTGCAACGCGCAGTGGAGGGCGTCGAAGCCATTTTCCTCGCCTGCCCCTCCATGCCCCAGATCACCGAGAGCCAATTGCGCCTGGTGCATGCGGCTAAGGCGGCCGGCGTGTCGCGGGTTGTCCAGCTGTCCTGCGCAGGCGCAGATGCTCAAATATGTTGCGCCAGGATGCTGCGCTGGTACGGAGAAGCAGAAAATGCAATCGCCGCAATCGGCCCGCATGTAACGCGGTTGCGGCCCACCATTCAGATGCAGACGCTGCTCGAATTCGCGCCTAGCATCGCCCAGCACGGACTGATAGCCGGGCCCTTTCGGTCCACACAATGGACTTGGATCGATGCGCGGGACGTGGCGGCAGTGGCGGTTGCGGCGCTGCGCGATCCCAGGCACGCACAGCATGCATATGTGATCACCGGTTCTGAATCGCTCAGCTATCACCAGGTGGCCGCGCGTCTCGGCGCCGTTCTCGGCAAGACCATCCGCTACAACGACATCACGGCCAACGAAGCGCGCGGCTGGCTGCAGGGGAAGGGGGTTTCACCCGTGATGATCGAAGCTACACTGGAATTCTGGGACGCGTGCGCTTCGAATCTGATCAATATTGCGCCGACGAACGTCGTTCAGGAAGTCACTGGCCGCGAACCGCGGTCGCTCGAAGATTTTGCGCGAGACTATCGAACTCAGTTCGGCGCGACCGCTGAGTAGGGACTCGTCTATCAGTCCCGAATCGCCGACCAGCAGCACTACTTTGGAGACACGGCGATCTCGACCGTGCGGCCTTCATTGTCGACCGTCGTGAGCGCGACGGGCCTTCGCCACACGCGGACTATATATTCGAGCACTTTTCGCGCTCGTTCTGGATCAAGCCCGCGCCCGTCAGTGACGTGATCGTGGGCCAGCTGCAGTTTGCCGTCCACGTGGACGCGCGCTGCGTTCACCGCAGGGGCTCCGAATCCGTATTTCGGCGCGAGCAAAGCATCGTGCAATGCCGACAGGTCCATCTCCTGCACCGTCAGAGCCCCGTTCGCCGGTCCTTTGTAGCGGAACAGCTTCAATTCCGTCGCCAGCTCGAACGTGAGGTGATTGCGCACGAACCCGAAATCGTCGTCCTCGCACATGATCTTACGCGCCTGCTCGAGCCCGTGCTGCGCCACGATGTCTTCCCATATCGAAAAACCGAGGTGGTACGGGTTTGTGAATAGCGACACGTTTTCGCCGCTTGCGGTCGGGCGGACGACGTCGGAGTGACATTTGATCGCGTCCACGTACGCCGCCTGAGGCAGGAAGTCAGCTTCGCGCAGCAACCGTGCATGCCAGTACGAAGCCCAGCCCTCGTTCATGATCTGGCACGCGAATACGGGGTAGAAATAAAACGACTCCTCTCGCACGGCGAGAAAAATGTCTCGCTCCCAAGGCTCGAGCTCAGGCGCGTACTGAGCGATGAACCACAGCAAATCTTTTTCCGAATGCGGGGGGACCGGCGGGCGTTTCGCCGGAGCGGCGCTCTGTGGACGTGAAGTATCCGGTCCGAGCGTGGCGTACCGCTTCGCGAACTCATCGTCCGCCCGCGGCGGGTGCTCAGGGGGCGTTTCGGGGTACCGAGGCCTGCGCAAGCCTGAATCGACGTCGATGTGCTGCTCGAGCGACAGCGCAGCGTCCAGCACTGACTCCACCCGGTCAATGCCGTGCTCCTGAATGGCGGAGCCGATTTGGCGCGCATGCGCAGCCGCCTGCTCCACGATGTGCTCGCCCACCTGCTCCCGACTGCGGCGAAACAGTAGATTGTTGGTCGAAAAGTCCGCGTGACCCAGCACGTGCGCTGTCACGAGCACGTTCTCGGCGGCGCTGTTGCTCTTCGCCAGGTAGGCGCGGCCCGGATTGCCCGGAAAGACGACCTCGAATAGCCGGGACAAGCCCATGCGGTGCTGAATCAATTGATAGATATAGCGCACTCCGAACGACCAGTGAGGCATGCGCACCGGCAGACCGTAAATCGCGATCTCCGTCATGAAACTCTCGGGCACCACCTC
>DATAFY010000366.1:0-2274 GCA_036257205.1 Steroidobacter sp.
GAGTGCGGCGTGGAGCGCGAGATTCGTATGGACGCCTTCGATGCGGCAATTGCCAAGCGCAGCTTGCAGCTGTTCGCGACATGCAGCGCGATCATCGCCATGTGCAATGATCTTGGCGAGCAGGGAGTCATAGAAGGGCGGTACGTCGGCGCCAGGCTCGATATGCGTGTCGACCCTGATGTGCTCTCCGGCTGGAAACGCGGCGGCGCTGACTTTGCCGGGGCTCGGACAGAAATCTCTGGCGACGTCCTCGGCATTGATGCGGCATTCCATGCCGTGGCCCTGGATGCGGATGTCCGGCTGTCGCAGCGTGAGCGGACGTTGTTCTGCAATCGCGATTTGTTCCGCCACGATGTCTGCGCCGCTCACCACTTCGGTCACCGGATGCTCCACCTGAATGCGCGCATTCATTTCCAGGAACCAGAATTCCTCGCGCGCGCGATCCACGAGGAATTCGACCGTGCCAGCGCCCCGGTATCGCAAGCGCATTCCGAATCGGACGGCGGCCTCGTGGAGGGCGGCCCGCAGCGAGTCCGGCAAATCGGGGGCCGGCGCTTCCTCGATGAGCTTTTGATAGCGCCGCTGAACGGAGCAGTCGCGCGTGCCCAGATGAATGACTCGCTCGCCGTCGCCGAGCAATTGCACCTCGACATGTCGACCGCGCGCGATCAAGCGTTCGAGATATACGCGGGCGTCGCCAAAGGCCGAGTTGGCTTCGGCAACCGCCAACTCGAACGCTGCCGGCAATTGCGACGCTTCGTGCACCTGCTTCATGCCCCGTCCGCCGCCGCCGCCCACGGCTTTGATGAGGACTGGATAGCCCATCTGCTGCGCCAGACTCTCTGCTTCTGCGATCGAGGCGATCGAACCGCCCGGCGCGACCGGGATGCCGGTCGCGACGGCGTGACGGCGCGCTTCGAGTTTGTCACCGATAGCGGCAAGGTGCTCCTCGGTGGGACCGATGAAAGCGACCCCGGCTTCGCGACAAGCCCGGGCGAATGCCGCGTTTTCGGAGAGAAATCCGTAGCCGGGATGAATCGCATCAGCTTCGGCGGCGCGGGCGGCGTCTATGACTGCGCCGATGTTGAGATAGCTCGCCGTCGCTGGGGCGGCGCCGATGCACGCGGTGTGATCAGCCAGTCGCGCAGCTGTGGAGTGCAGGTCTGCGTCGGATGCTCCGAGGATCGATTCGATGCCGAGTCGTTCGCACGTACGAATGATGCGTACCGCAATCTCGCCGCGATTGGCGATGAAGAGCCGGCGAATGGTGCGCGCTTGCAGCACGTTCATCACTCAGGGAATCTCGGAACAACTGCCAGTTTGCTGCACCATTGGCTTCGATCAGCGTTGCATTTCAGGCAGTTGCAAATTCCCGAACGTCAGGCAAGCAGAACCGATCTCAAAATGGCTGTCATCGGCATTCAAGATCCTCTCGCAAAGACGCAAAGATCGCCAAGCGAGAAGAGCTGCAACACAAAATCCCGTTCTTTCCGGCCTTTGCGCTCTTGGCGTCTTGGCGAGAGATATTCCGACCTTCAACCGATTGTGCTCGTCAATCCTTGTCCGCCAGTTTTGAGATAGGTCCTAGTGAGATCAGAGCTTCCGCAGGATCGATTCTCATCAGCACCTGATTCTGTTCGACGAACGCGCCGTTATCGACGCAGATTGCCGCAATAGTCCCATGGGCGCCGGCGCACACCGAGCTCATCAGCTTCATCGTTTCGACGATCCCGATGACAGTGTCAGGCTCGACGCGCGCGCCCACTTCCACGAAAGGCGGCGCCCCAGGCTTCGATGCGCGATAGAAAGTACCGATGATCGGTGCGGGTATTTCGATGGTTCCGGGCGCGGGCGTCGTCGACTCACTGGCGGAGCTGCGGGTTCTAGGCTCGGGGCCGCTGGGGGAGGTCGCCTCGCGCGTGTGCGGGAACGTGCGCGTTTCCTGTGTCCAACCGCCTTGTTCGCTTCGGCGCAGCGTGAGCCTGAAGCGCTCGGTCTCCAGCTGCAGTTCGTCAAACGAGGCGTCGTCCAGCAGGCGCAGTATGTCCTGCACGTCTTCGCGGGTTAGGTTCACGATTCCACCCCGGGAGGCCCTGTGAAGGCTATCGACGAGGTCGCCCGCTCAACCCCGCTATGACATGCTCGAAAGGTCGGGCTGTGGGTCGGGCGACAGGGGGGTCTTCGCGGCTGGACCATACGGTCTCCGGACGGCTCTGCAGCACAAAAAGCGCGCTCGAATCGCTCGCGATAGCCCACTCTATGTCCTGAGGCGCC
>DATAFY010000430.1:0-3728 GCA_036257205.1 Steroidobacter sp.
CGTTGATGCCAAGAATCTCGCCGCGAGAGTTCGAACGGCTGCCACTGCGAGTACATCAGTTTCTCGCCGGCGTGCCGCTCCACGACGTGTGGGCGGTCGACCTGCCGCGGATGCGCTCGGGAATCACCCTGGATGAGTTCCTGCGGGCCGCAGATGGGCGTACGTTCAGAGCCTCAACGATGGTACGAGCGCTCCTGAGCATCCGATTCTTCGTCGGCAGGCTCCTCGGGTGGGATCGCGAGCCGGATGGACCCGTGGCGGAGACCTTCGCAACCCGACTGACAACGGCCGATCTCTCGCAAACGCTTACGCCAGCGGGTACGCGCGAAAGACTCTTCCGGACCGTGTACCGCTTCAAGAACGAGCAGCTTCTCGAGGTACTCAACCGTACCGCCCACGCCGCAGCGTTGACCGCTCTGGTCGAGACGGGAAATGCCTACCGGCTCTACTTCGCGGTGTATGTACGCAGCGTCGGCCGCTTGACGCCATTTTACATGGCTTGTATCGACCCGTTCCGCAGGTTGATCGTCTACCCGTCGCTTCTGCGCAGCGTTCGCACGACCTGGACCGAAGCGTTCGGCAAGCCGGCCCGTGAGTGAGCTCACATGCGCGCTTCGAGTGACCGATCCGGCACGTTATCGTTCCAACTCCTCATCCGTCGCGGGATGAGTGCCACGATGGGAGACGCCAGCTATCGAGCGCGCGCCAGAAATTCTCTCGCCTCTACGAGCTCAGGTCGATCGCTGTCAGCGTGACTGCAGAACATGACGAGCTTCTCGTAGTATCGCTTCGCCTCGGCGCGGTTGCCCATCCGCTCGGCAGCCCGCGCGGCGCCGTACACGCCACGGAACCGGTTTGGTGCCAGCTTGAACGACAGTTCAAAGGCTCGCAGTGCCTGCGCAGGCCGATTCAACGCCAGGAACAACTCTCCCAGCAGTTCACGCATCGGCCAGAGTCGATTCTCCATTGCCACATGCTTCTCACTGGCATCCTCGAGATCCGCCGCGCGCTGCATCTGTTTGAGAGCCTCACTCTTGTTGCCAGCCGCGAACTCCGCCCATGCTGCGGCAGCCAGCTGCTGAATCGCGACCTGCTCTGCCCAATACAGGTCACGAGATTCCTGCAATGCGCTGCGAAGTGAGTACAGGTGGTCGATTTCCTTCCGCGCGCCCGCAGCGTCGCCGGTACGCGCCGCACCCATCGCGCGAGCGAAGTACGTGATTGCGTCAGCTGCGGGATAGGAAGGCCGGAGTTGAAGCGCCCGGGCTTCAGCCCACTGCCCCCGTTCAAACGGCATAACGAGCCGGGATTGCTGCAGGGCCGTGTGAACAGCGAGGACTCCGCCGGTCGGACTGTGCGCAACCGGTAGGGTCCGGCTCGCGAGCACCGCACTGCTTTCGTCGACAAGACGCTTTGCCTCACGATCCTGTGCGCCTTGCAGGTACGCATACACCATGAAATCCATGGCGTGGACGTACGTCTTGGCGACGCTGAGGGAAGCCTGATTCGACTGGATCGATTCCTGCCACATCCCCAGCATCGAGAACACGTGCGATGGCATGTGGAGCGCATGCGCAGCCGAAGGGGCGACCTGCGCATATCGCGTAGCCGCCGAAAGCGCACGCGCCGCCAACGGCGGAACGTCATAGGTGTGAATCAGATAGTGGAGCGCACCCGGATGGTGCGGTTGCGCCGCAAGGACCCGTTCAAGTATCTGACCGGCCTTGAGCGGTCTCGCGTAGCTCTTGTCAGCCGGAAGGACGGTCACCGCTTCATCGATCGCGAGCGCATAGAAGAGCGCGGCCTCGGAATCATCCGGATAGCGACGATAGACCTGCTCCATTGCTGCTTCGTAAGCCAGGGCTCGCACCGGATAGTCACGGTTCTTCCAATCGCGATAATAGGCTTCGATCGCTGCGATATAGTCGCGCTCCCGGGGCGTTGGAGCGCCCGCCGCCTTTGCCTCTTCAACGGCCTGCCATCCGCGCTCGAGGGCATCAGCGTCCGGAGACCCAACAAGCGGGTTCGCGCGGGCGCTCACCGCGATCCCCCAGTACGCCATCGCGCAGTCCGGGTTCGTCGACGCCAGCTCGGTGAACGCGTCGAGCCCTTGCGGATACCAAAAACTGTGGAGCATCGCGAGGGCACGATCGAATTGTCGTTGGGCATCAGGACCGCAGGAGACCGGGAAATGCACGTTTCCCAGTTTCTCGCTGTCAGCGGGTATCTGCTGACCCGCTGACAGTGGCACTCCAAGAGATGCCAGCAGGATGGTGGACCGAGCAAAACAGCAGCCGGCCATCGTCGTCGCAGCACGAACAAACACTGCCGCGTCTGATATCGAGTCCAGAGTCTACCAGGCGACTGGCGTTTGATGGCCTCCGAACGCGACCGCACGACCTGACCCGCGTCGTTCACGCGCGTTCGAGCACTATCAACGGAACTTGCCGCAGCCCCGATGACCCGAGAATCGAGGTGAGCTGGCCCTCGGCCATGCGGAAGGCAGCGCCGTTCAACACCGGTGTTGTGCCATACCGCTTTATGACGTCTGTGACTTCGATCACACGAAGTGTCTCTGGGGTTCTGAGGGCGACGCCCCTGCGCCGCGGCGAGAACAGACCCTCGGGCAAGAGTCTCGCGGCGCGCGCCATCCACTATCTCGGCCGCAAGCCGTCAGTCGACGTTCCCATCATCGGTGGGACGAATACGGATCAGTCGGCCTTGGCCGCGTGAGTTCGATTCCAGATACCGTGTGATCTTCCGGCGAGGTGACGAGACAAATGCAACCACTGCTCTATTCCGAACTGACGTCCTGGTATCGGCTGCTCGATCCACCGGCCGACCACCTCGACGAAGCCACGGCGTACGAGGACGCGCTCACGCGCGGGCTCATCGGCGACGGTGAGACGCTTCTGGAGCTTGGTGTCGGCGCCGGTCATAACGCGCTGCACCTGAAACGGCGGTTCCGCTGCACGCTCACAGACGTGTCTGATCAGATGCTGGCGCTCAGCCGCGAGATCAATCCTGAATGCGAGCATCTCCTCGGCGACATGCGGTCGCTTCGGCTCCATCGACTGTTCGATACGGTGCTCGTCCATGACGCCGTTTGTTATATGACCTGCGAAGAGGAGCTTCTCGCGGCCGCAACAACGGCATTTCTTCATACGCGGCCGGGGGGCGCGGCACTCTTTGCGCCCGATCACCTGCGCGACACGTTCAGCGAATCAACGGAGCTGATCGAGACCGATGAAGGGACACGTGCCTTGCGGTGTCTCGCGTGGACCTGGGATCCAAACCCCGCTGACAGCGTCTACACCGTCGACTACGCCTTTCTGCTGCGTGACGGCGAGACGATGAAAGCGGTTCATGATCGTCACGACGAAGGGCTCTTCCCGGAGGTCACCTGGCATCGGATCCTGGCGTCGGCTGGATACGCGGTGGAAACGATCAGCCGTCCGGTTGATGATGACGCGACAGACCAGGTCTTCCTCTGCAGGAAACTCTAGAGCAGTCACGGCACGGCAGATCAGCTTGACTGTGACCGTCGACACGCCATGAACAAAGTGGACACGGCCATGATCACTTCTCTCGAGCGCAGCCAGGGGATGCCCGAATGTCCGGCTCGAGCCCGACGAAGAGCGCAAGCACGGCAGTGCAGGCGATCGCGCTCAGGAAGCTGAAGACAGCACCAGGCGCAGCTCGCCCCACGGCGGCTGCATCTCGAGGCC
>DATAFY010000433.1:0-7776 GCA_036257205.1 Steroidobacter sp.
CAGTTGCGCGTATTCGCCCTCGCCGCGCTGCCGATGACCCCAGCGGGCATCGTAATCGCGACCGTTGCGCATCTCCTGCAGGCGGGACATGACATGTTTCGCCTTGAGCGGTTCGTGCGTCGCGAGCCACTCGCGGAACAGCCCCTTCACCTCGTGAGGAAGGCGCAGCAGCACGTAGCCTGCAGCGCGCGCGCCTGCTCCTGCGGCGGCCCGGAGAATTCTTTCGAGTTCGAAGTCGGTCAGCACCGGAATCACCGGCGCCGCCATAACGCCCACGGGAACGCCCGCATCGGCGAGCTTGCGCATGGCGCGCAGACGCGCGGCCGGCGAAGCGGTTCGGGGCTCGAGCGTACGTTTCAGTTCATTCGAGAGCGTCGCAATGCTCACGAAAGCATGCACGAGGTCGTCGGACGCAAGCGGCGCGAGTATGTCGATGTCCCGCTCGATCATCGCGCTCTTCGTAATGATCGAGAAGGGGTGACGATATCGTGCGAGGACTTCGAGGATGGCGCGCGTCACGCGCAAATCCCGCTCAATGGGCTGATACGGATCCGTGTTCGCGCCGATCGTAATCGGCGAACACCGATACCCTGGCGCGGCGAGCTCCTGCTCGAGCAAACGAGCGGCGTCCTTTTTGTAGAACAGGCGGGTTTCGAAATCGAGACCGGGCGAGAGATTCAGATAAGAATGCGACGGCCGCGCGTAGCAGTAGATGCAGCCGTGTTCGCATCCCCGATAGGGGTTGATCGACTGATCAAACGGAATGTCGGGCGACTGATTGCGCGAAATGATCGAACGCGCAGGCTCGGGTGAAACGATCGTAGGGAACTCCGGGAGCTCCTCATCGAACGGGCCCCATCCATCGTCCACGGCCTCGGTGCAGATCGCCTCGAGCCGACCTTGCGGATTTGAAGCGGCGCCGCGGCCGCTACGCTCGCCAGGTCGCACGGGAGTAGCCATGCGCTACTGTATATAACGACAGATGCAAAGAAAACACCCGGCTCGGCTCGTGCAGCGCGGCCTCTGCCCGCGCTCATGTCATGCGCTTCGTTTGCGCGCGTCGCATATCGGCGCCGGAAAACGCGCCTCCACGGTGGTGCCCTGCGCCGAATGGATTTGCAGCTCTCCACGCAGCTGGCGCACGAAGGCTTCGATCAGGGAGCGACCCAGCCCTTCGCCTTCCGCGTTCGCCTCGGCGTCCATTCCGGCGCCGTCGTCCTGCACTCGCAACAGCAGAGTCTCAGCGGATTCCCGTACGACCGTCAGTCGAATATGGCCTCCATCGCGCTCGTTGAACGCGTGCTTGTAGGCGTTAGTGATCGCCTCCGTCACGAGCAGCCCCAGAGGCGCTGCAGTCTCCGCGCCAATCACTTCGCTTGGCGACTCGACGCTGAGTTCAACGTGACGGCCGCGCGCCAGACCGCCGCGCCGCAACTCGGCGCACAGATCCTCCAGAAACCACTTCAGATCGACCTGCTGCAAACTCTCCGACTCGTACAGCCGCCGATGCAATGTGGCAAGCGCGTTGATGCGGCCGCGCGCCTCCGCGAACGCCGCCTCGGCGCGCGGGTCGCGTATGCGACGCGCATGCAGGTTGAGCAAGCTCATGACCAACTGCATGTTGTTCTTGACGCGGTGGTGGACTTCTCGAACGAGCACTTCCTTCTGTTCGAGCGATTCGCGCAGCTCCGCTTCGCGCGCCGAAATCAGGTCGGCCATGCGCGAAAACGTCTCTCCCAGGCTGCGAATCTCAGCTGGCGCATCGGCCACGCGCTCCGGCCGCACGCTATGACGCCCCGATGCGTATGCCGAGGTGATGCGCTCCAAATAGGCAATCCAGCGCACGACGAGGTGCTCGATGCCGAACCACACGACTGCGATCGCGAGCGCCCACATCAGAAGCGGGGTGGCGACGCCCCAAGCGACTTGCAGCGCCAAAGGACCAATCGCAGTGAGCACGGGCGTGCCGAGCATGACGAAAATGCGTCCGCCGAGCAGCGGACTGATCGCGTAGAGTCGCCACGTTCCGTCATGACCGCGCGCCCGGAACGTTCGCGTTTGGCCTCCCGATACGGTGCGCAGATGCTCATGGATGAGCGCTTTGCTGGGCAGCGGCGGCAGCGCCGGTGAGCTTTGAGCGTCCGCCGTAATAATTTCGCCGCTCTTATCGAGCAATGCGAACGCGGCGTCCTCGTCCTGATCGTTGTGCTGATACCTGCGAGTCAGCCAATCCAGGCCGATGAACAATCCGATCGAACCCCGTATCAAGCCGGCGTCATCGATCAGGGGAACCGCGGTTACGATGCCCCATTTTCCAAGCGACGGGCTCAAGAGAAGATCGCTGACGACGAACTCACCGCCGTTCATGATCTCCTGAAACCACTCGCGATCCGAGAGATTGATCGAATCGCGCGTCGCGCTCGATGCGCACGTGGTCTCTCCCTTCGCATTCACAACGAGCGCGCCGCTGTATTGATCAAGACCGGCGATCGCGCGCTGCAAAGCGCGCCGGCACAGCGTCCCGGACCCCGCGCGCACATCGGGATGCGCGGCGAGACTCGTGAGGATCTCGCGTGAGGCCGCGATCATGCTCACCTGTTCGCTTGCCGCGAGCTGGGCCGCCTGGGCCAGGCTCTGCTCGATGATCCGCATGCTGCTGTTGTAGCTCGAGATCGCCTGGAGCACGGCCAATGCGCCGGGCGCGAGCATCGCTACGCCCACAATGAGCACAAGCCGCGGCCGCAGGCCGGCGTTCGCGCCGAACCAGCGACGGGGCGGAGCGGCGTTCCCTTTCAAGGCACGAACTCTGCTCGCGCTCAGGTCGCGCCGGAGCGCTGCGCGCTCACGTTGTCGGCAGCTTCGGTGGGAGCGCCAGTCATCGGCAGCGTACCTGTGATGTGGGCTGCGTCGTCTCCGAGCAGCTCCACGAGGCGGTCGCGCGCGCGCGCAATGCGGCTCTTGATGGTGCCGACCGCCACCTGACACACATCCGCAGCCTCTTCATACGACAATCCGGTCGCACAGACCAGGATCAGGGCCTCGCGCTGATCGACGGGCAGATGCTGCAACGCGCGGCTCAGATCGCGCAAGTGGAGCTTGGCATCGTGATCCGGAGCAATCGCCACCTGCGCAGCGCAGACGCCTTCGGGGTCCTCGATCTCGAACTTACGATGGCGCAGCTCCGAGTAGTAGCAGTTGCGCAGAATGGTGAACAGCCATGCTTTCAGGTTGCTGCCAGATTGAAACTGATCCCGATTGGTCCACGCCTTGAGCACGGTGTCCTGCACGAGGTCATCGGCCCGCGCCGGATCGCCGCACAATGAGCGACCGAACGCGCGCAGCGCCGGCAAGAGCGCGGTCACTTGGTCCAGAAATTTATCCTGGCCGGTCATCTGCCTCTCTTGCGAACGTAATGGCGGGCGAGGTCAGAACCCTCGCTCCTTCTCTTCCAGTTGCCTCAGAAGCGCCCTGAACTCTTCCGGCACCGGCTCATCCATGACGTCCGTGAACATGCGGCGCAAGCGGTTGCTCAGCCATTCGGGAACATGCTCCGGAGCGCTCCCGAGCGCCGTGTCCGCCGGCCGTTCGCTAAGCTTTATTTTTTCGCTCATGATCATGGATCGAGTCATATGCGCGGGATGACTTCCCGCGCCGTGGCCTCTATCGTTGTCGGATCCGAACGTTTCCCGATTGAAAAAGTTCCAACGAGCCGGGAACCTTCAACGCGTTTCCTTCGTACATAGTACTCGCCCCGTCTCGGCGCAGGCAGTGCTGCTCCCATAAAGAAGGCATCAGGAGCTTGTTATGACCCTGGCTCACGCGATCGCCGAACATCTGCCGTACCTGCGCCGCTATGCGCGCGCCCTCTGCGGTACACAGAAAAGCGGCGACGCCTACGTACGCGCATGCCTCCAGGCGATCGTGGCTGACAGCTCTGCGCTCAACCCGCAGCTGCCTCCGCGGGTCGGCCTGTACAGGCTCTTCCACACGATCTGGAACAGCGCCAATCTGCAGGTCCGGAGCAGCGGGAGCGTAGCCGGAGGCGTCGAGAAAAAGCTCGACGAGCTGACGCCCGCCCATAGGCAAGCGCTGTTGCTGACGGCCATGGAGGGCTTCAACGTAGGCGACGCCGCACGCATTCTGGGCGTCCCTGAAGATCTCGTGAAACAGATGGTCGCGCAGGCCGTGCGGGAAATCTCGGCTCAGCCAGCGACTCGCGTGCTCATCATAGAGGACGAGCCCATCATTTCGCTCGATCTTCAAAGCATCGTCCGCGAAATGGGCCACAGCGTGACGGCCATCGCAACCACTCGGGATGAGGCGGTGAAAGCCGCCCGGCGCACCGAACCCGGGCTCGTCCTCGCGGACATCAAGCTCGCAGACGGCAGTTCGGGCATTGACGCCGTGCGGCAGATCTTGAGCGAACTTCAGGTGCCGATCGTATTCATCACCGCATATCCGGAGCGCTTGCTCACGGGCGAGCGTCCGGAGCCCACGTTTTTGGTCACAAAGCCGTTCGTCCCCGAGACGGTGCGCGTCGCCGTGAGCCAGGCGCTGTTGTTTACCTAAGCGCCGGCAGTCGTGGGCAGTCCGTCTGCTTCAGGCCTCGGGTCTTCCTCGCACCGCGCCGGCGACCAGCGCGACGACGGTCAGCGCCAGGAAGATGAAGAAGAGGACCTTGGCGATACCCGCGGCGACGCCCGCCACGCTCGTGAACCCCAAGACGGCGGCGATGATTGCCACCACAAAAAACGTCAGCGCCCACGACAACATACGATCTACCTCCTGCCTCCGTGTCGGCCGCGCCGATGCGCTGCGAGCGCATCCTTCCTTGCTCAGCCAAAGCCAGCAACGCGCGAGCTTAGACTGAGTTCCGCTGAGACCCTTGCACCTGTCGATTCGTCAATGACGGTTAGCCGCAATTCAGCTGCGCCACTTTCGATGCGAGGCGTCATCGTGCTTCTTGCGGCCGCATTGGGTTCGGCATGCGCGTCCCCGCAGGTCAGACACGGATCGCAGGCGAAGAACCCACCGGTCCTGAACGCCCAAGGCGCGGCTCTATCCGAAGCGCGCGTTGAGCGCGTGCTGGAGCGACGCCTTGACCCCGAGACGGACACCGCGTAGGTGCAGCGGCTGATTGAGGCGATCCGGGCGCAGATGCAAACGCCTTTGGTCGCGGGCAATCGCGCCGCCCTGCTCGTCGACGGCCCCCAGACGCTCGGCGCCATCCGTCGCGCCATCGAGAACGCGCGCGATCACGTGCACGTCGAGACGTATATTTTCGCGGACGACGAGGTGGGGCGCGATTTCCGCGACCTGCTGCTGCTTCGGCGACGCGAAGGGGTGGAGGTTCGCGTCATCTACGATGCAGTCGGCAGTCGCGAAACGCCCGCCGCGTTCTTCGAGACCCTGACGCGCGGGGCCGTGGAGGTGCGCGCCTTTCGCCCTCTCGATCCCGTACGCACGCCGCGCATCTGGCGGACCAACAACCGCGACCACCGAAAGCTCGTGATCATCGACGGACGCACAGCGTTCACCGGGGGCGTAAACATCAGCAGCGCGTATGCGCGTTCATCTGCGGCGAAGTCGGGCGCTGAGACGGGCGAGGAAAACGGCTGGCGCGATACGCACGTACAGATCGATGGACCGGTCGCCGCTCAGTTTCAAGCGCTCTTCCTCGATACGTGGAATCGCGCAGGCGAATCGCCGCCGACGACGACGCAAGAGAGCTCCGCTGACCGTTACTATCCCGCGACGAAGCCGGCCGGAACCGATCTGGCGGCGGCGGCAGCGGGAACGGGCGGGGATCGCGAGCGATCAGCCATATACTCCACCTACATCGCTGCGGTTCGCTACGCATCGAAACGTCTATGGATGACGCAGGCGTACTTCGCCCCCAACAAAGAGCTGCGGCGCGAACTCATCGATGCAGCCCGACGCGGAGTGGACGTGCGATTGATCGCGCCAGGATTCACCGATTCAAGTCTGATCTTCTACGCCTCGCGCGCAACTTACGAGGAGCTGCTCGCGGGCGGCGTCCGCATCTACGAGCAACGAGACGCGCTCCTGCACGCAAAGACGCTCGTGGTGGACGGCGCCGCCTCGATGGTCGGCTCGGCGAACTTCGATATGCGCAGCTTTCTGCACAACAACGAGGTCAACGCGGTGGTCGTGGGGAGCGATTTCGCGCGGCGGTTGGAGGAGGTTTTCGAGCACGACCTCGCGTCCGTACACGAGATCAATCTTCAGCAGTGGCGCAAACGCTCCGTGTTCGAGAAGCTAAAAGAATTCGGCGCCGGTCTGTTTTCGTATTGGCTGTGAATCCGCGCCGCGCGTGGGCGAGTGCTAATCGGCGACTAGCGTTCTTGCGCTGTCGAATCCTCGCCATTCAGGGGCTCGCTGCCCAAAAACTCATCGATCAACCGGGCAACTTCTTCGGGCCGCTCATGGTGCAGCATGTGACCGGCGCCCTCGATCGTCACGGGCGTAATCCTTGGAAACAGCTCGCGTAAGCGCGGTTCGCGGATCTCCTCGCTCATGCGTTTTGCGAGGTCGGACTCGCCTCCGATGACGAACAACGCCGGCGCGGTGATCTCGCGCCAGCACGCTTCCGCCTGATCCCTCTGGTACAGCACGGGATTGACGCGCTTGTGACGCGGATCCGCCCACAGCTCGATGCGACCCTGCGCCGTCTCGTGCGCCCATGATCTCGCGATGAACTCCAATCGATCCGGCGGAGTGCCGGGATTGCGTCGCCCCAGCACGCGGATGAACTGCTCATAGTCGTCATACGATGCGAATGGCGTGAGGCTTCTGATCTCGTCGAGCCACTCGGCGTAACGCGCCGGCGCCTGTTCCGGCGTCGTACGCGGCATCCCGAACCCTTCCAAGTTGACCAGCCGACGAACGCGTTGGGCCCGCACGCCGGCGTAAAGCATGACGATGTTGCCGCCCATGCTGTGGCCGACGAGGTCGACCGCAACGCCGGGAGCGATCTGATCGAGCGCCGCCTCGAGATCGGCCAGGTAGTCTGGAAACCAGTAGCCATCCGGCGGTCGTTGCGTGCGACCGAATCCGCGCATGTCCAGCGCAACGCAGCTGCGCGTCGCGGGCAGGTGATCGATGACGAATTGCCACGTCTCGGCGGTGTCTCCCCAACCGTGCACGAACACGATCGGGCGTCCGGAGCCGCCCCAGCGGTAAAGATTGAATTTGAGACCGCGAAGTAAGAGCGTTTCGCGGCGTGCGGGTCTGCGAGCCTGATACATGGGATATGGTTGAACTCGACAGATGTGCGACGCACACACCTTAAGAACGCGCCGCCCCCTCATGGGGACGGCGCGCAACCAGATCACACCTCCTGCGGCGGACGCGTGACGCTGCCGGCCGCTACGCGTCGGCGGCTGCGCTTCTTGGTCGTTTTTTTCGTCGTCTTCTTCTTCGCAGCTACCTTCTTCTTCGCAGCTACCTTGCTGGTCTTTTTCTTGCCGCCCTTCTTCGCCGCTTTTTTCTTGCGTGTGGCCATAGAGCCTCCGGGTTAGTCCCAATGTGAGCCAAATGTGGCTTTGTTTGGCGAAATCGCCGCGTTCATTATTACACGCGGCCGCAAGGCTGATGCATCATTACAGCCGATGGACAGCGGCGCCGAAAAGCTCACGACGATTGTGCAGCGTGCGCGGACATTCGGCTCCCGTGAGCGCGTCGAATACGTCCGTCGCGCCTGCGGCTCCGACGAGACGTTGCTGTCGCGGGTCTTGCTCGCGCTCGCGGATGATT
>DATAFY010000506.1:0-2824 GCA_036257205.1 Steroidobacter sp.
GCACGCTCACCAAAGACTCGACCAGCCTGATTGTCATGGTCCGGACCGATCCGCGAAATGACGAGATCCAGGCTCGGGATCACGACGAGGAGACTGTCGTACCGACCCCACGCCCAGTACGCATCCCGAGGCACGTTTGGCAGCAGCCCCCGCGCATTCGTCCACCACAGCACACCGTAGTTCGTAGTTGCGCCCGGGAAGTTCATCGGATCGAAGATCGTCGCCGACGCAACCTCCGCCGGAGGCGTCTTCACCGTATTCACGAAGGTTTCGGACACGATGCGGCCGCTCGACCATAGGCCGTTGCGCAGGAACAGCAGACCCACGCGCGCCATCGCGTTCGCGTTGATGCTCATTCCTGACCCGAGTTCACGGTGCTCGATTCCGTTCGGGCGGGGATCGGGTCGCTGACCGCTGGCGGCCGGACGCCAGCGGACGTCATCCCCGGCGGCGCCGTTGCTGACGCCAAGATTTGCCCAGAGACGCGCATTCAACACCGCGTCCAGATCCTGCAGAAACAAGTTCGTCAGCGTATCCGCGAGCCAGTTGAGTCCGCCGTCGGAGTAGAACCAGGTCAGGCCAGGCGTAAAGAGCAGCGCGCCATAGCCGCCATCCTTCTCGAATCCAGCGGTGTGGGTGGCAAGCTGCAGGATCGTGATAGCCGCCAGCGCTGCGGGATCATTGACTGGGGCTGCGGGCGGCGGCGGATTGCCAAAGCCCGGGAGCTTGCTGGCCGCCGTGTCGCCCAAGGCGATGAGACCATCGTCCAGCGCGAAACTCAAAGCGATACCACCGATGGATTTTGTCGCCGATTTGGAGTTGAAGCGTTCATCGATGTCGCCCCATGCATGCACGAGTCGACCGCGGCGTGCGATGAGACCCGCGCCGCCCGCCTGCTCCGCATACTGCTGCGCAAGCTGGAGCTTCGCTATGTCCATGCCGACGTCGGCGGGCGCAACACGGGTCCAGCCGTGATCCAGATTCGTCTCGTCCAGGTCTGCCGCCGGATAGGCGACAGAATTCACGGTGACCGTCAACGCGTCCGTACCACTCAATGCGCTGTCGCTTACCGTGAGCGTCAGGGTATACGTACCCGCCGCAGCGAACGTTGCGGTGGTGGATGCGGCTGCGGCGTTCGCAAACGTGACGCCGGCCGGCGTAGCCGTCCATCCGTACGTCAAGGTGCTGTTCGCGGGCAGACCGTCGTCCGTCGCGGAGCCCGTCACTGTAGCGGTGTTGGTGGGCAGCTCGACCGTCTTATCCACGCCTGCGCTGACGACGGGCGCCACATTGGCCGCCGCCTGCACCACCACGCTGACCGTGTCCGTGCCGCTCAAGGCGCCGTCGCTCACGGTGAGCGTCAGCGTGTAGGTCCCGGCGCCCGCAAACGTCGCGCCAGTCGATGCGGCGGCGGCATTCGCGAAGGTCACGCCCGCCGGCGTAGCCGTCCAGGCATAGGTGAGCGTGCCGCCCTGTGCGTCCGTCGCCGAACCGGCGAGCGTCAAGGAGTTCGCAGGAAGTTGAATCGTCTGATCATTGCCCGCCGAAACCGTCGGCGCCGTGTTCTGACCCTGACCACCGTTGCCCCCGTCCCCGCCGCCGCCTCCGCCGCCGCAGGCAGCGAGCGCCAGCAGAAAACCCCAAACGCTGTGCCGAACGAAGCTGTGACGGGAGTTCGGCCGCCCCCGCGTAGAAGCGCGCATTGGTTTTCCTCTCTTCAGCGCCGCACCTGGCGCGTGTGATCGGATCAATGCGTGTAGATTGGAAAAAGATCCTCAGGGCGTCGGAAAAATTACTCGGACAGAACTGCACGATCTGTAAATTCGCCATTGTATTTTCTGCAACAGCCGCACGCGCGCTGAAAAGTGCGCCGCAATACGCGGTCAGAAGCCCTTGTGCGTCTGCAGAAATTCGAGTTCTTCCGCGGTCGATGGGCGGCCGAGCACGGCGTTGCGGTGCGGAAAGCGACCGAAGCGATCGATGACTTCCTTGTGTCGCCTCGCATAGCCGAGCGCGCCCTTGTCTCCAAGTTGCGCAAACAGATCTATCGAACGCGCCTGCGCCGTCGAGCTCTCACTGTGCTGCCACGGCATGTACAGAAACGTTTTCTGCTGCAGCGTCAACTTCTGATCGAACTCGCGACTGATCGCGTGCTGCGAAATCGACAACGCTCGATCGTCTGCTTCGTACGCGCGCGGCGAGTTGCGATGGATGTTGCGTGGGAATTGATCGAGCACGATCACCGCGGCGAGGCACGCCTGCGCCGTGGCGTACGAGTCCGACGGAACTGCGCGCAGCCGTTCGTACAACGCCTCGTAGCGCTCGCGTATCCGGGCGTCGAATCGCTGATCGGCGCCGAACCAGTCCGCCGGCTTGAGCTCTTCAAACCAGAAGTGAATGACGTCCTCGATCCAGCGATCGGTCATGCCACGGCTCCTCCAATCGAACTGGGCGCTGTTGCGCGTTGTCCGTTGCACGTTGTGCGCAGAATGCAAATGGCGCCTTGTGCACGTGGCAGGACGCCTCTCTGCGGACAACGGAGAACGGAGAACTCACAATCGCGCGGAGGCGAGGGTTGTCGTCCGACAGCAGCTCTGAAATCTTGCGACGATGCGGATGCAAGTCAGCGCTGGGCCGTCAACGGCTCCGCGCGCTCGCCCAGTCCTCCGCCCACCGCCAGGGCGAGGTCGACAGTATTCAGCAACGTATCGCGCTCTGCTGAAACCAGATCGATCTGCGCCTGGAACAGGCCACGCCGCACATCGAGCAACTCCAGATACGAGATATCGCCCTGTCCGTAGCGCAGCTCCGCGAGCTCCGTCGC
>DATAFY010000511.1:0-4335 GCA_036257205.1 Steroidobacter sp.
GTTCTCTGAGGTCGATAAGCAACCATTGTGAACTCCCCGAGCGGCCTGCCGATGCAGCGCAACCCGCGCACCGAGCGCATTCCCCAGCGCATCGGTAAGTACGTCATCGTCAAGGAAGTCGGGCGTGGCAGCACCGGCGTCGTCTACCTGTCGAACGACCCGTACTACCGCCGCGACGTCGCCATCAAGGTCTACAACCACGAGTCGCACGACGAAGACCGCGCGCGCGTCACGCGGAAGATGTTCCTTTCCGAAGCGCACATGGTCGGCATGCTGCAGCATCCGAACATCCTGCCGATCTTCGATGCAGGCGAGGAGGAGGGCCGTTACTACATCGTGACCGAACACGTGCACGGCGCGCGAACGCTGTCAGCGTACTGCAAGCCGGACAATCTGCTGCCGGTCGATGATGTGGTCGAGATCATGTACAAGTGCGCGAAAGCCCTGCACTACGCGCACAGCCGCGGCGTCATACACCGAGACATCAAGCCCTCCAACGTCATGCTCACGCAGGCGAACGACGTTCGCATCATCGATTTCGGGATCGCGCTGCTGGCCGATTCAGAGATCTCGCGCATCGAGGGAATCGCGGGCAGCCCTTCGTACATGTCCCCTGAACAGGTCCAGTCGCTGGAGATCACTAATCGCTCGGATCTGTACTCGCTGGGCGCAGTGATGTACGAGATGCTGACGGGCTTCCGCCCTTTCCGCGGCGGCAATCTCTCCAAGCTTCTGCACCAGATCGTGTATGCGACGCCGCAGCCCATTCACAGTCTGCGTCCCGAAATTCCCGAAGTTCTCGAGACGACCGTCGCCAAGTCGCTGCAGAAAGATCCCGCGAAACGCTATCGCAATGGACTCGAGCTGGCCGCGGACCTGACGAGGGTTCATCAGACGCTGCGGGAGGACTCCTCGAAGCTGGACCGCGACGAACAGTTCTCGATCTTGCGCACGCTGAAGTTCTTTCACGACTTCTCCCACTCCGAGATCCTCGAGGTGCTGCGGGCGAGCACATGGCAGGACTATGAAGAGGACGAGGAGATCGTCAGAGAAGGCGAGATGGACGATCGCTTTTACGTGCTCGTCTCCGGCTGCGTCGCTGTGATGCGCGGCGCAAAAACGGTAGGCGAGCTGGAAGCCGGGGAGTGCTTCGGCGAGGCGAGCTACGTGCGCGGAGCGAAGCGCCTCGCGACGATCAAAGCGCTGACTTCGGTGACGCTGATCAAGGTGAGCTCAACGTTGCTAGAGCAATCCTCAGCGGCCTGTCAGCTGCGCTTCAATAAAGTATTCCTGCACAGCCTGATCAGTCGCTTGCAAAGCGACGGGCGACTGTTGATGAGCGACTAGCCGGGCGCTCTATTCACGCCTGGCGCGTTCACTGATCAGCGTCTTTGTCTTTCTCGATCAGGGCGTACGCCGAGTGGTTGTGAATGGATTCGAAGTTCTCGGCTTCCACCACATACGCGCGGACGCGATCTTCCTGATTGAGGCGCACGGCGACGTCGCGAACGATGTCTTCGACGAATTTCGGATTGTCGTACGCTCGCTCGGTCACATACTTCTCGTCCGGACGCTTGAGGATGCCGTACACCTCGCAGGACGCCTCCTGCTCGGCGATGTCGATCAGCTCCTCGAGCCACATGTGGCCTTCGACTCGGGCCTTGATCGTGATGTGCGAACGCTGGTTGTGAGCGCCGTACGCGGAAATGCGCTTCGAGCAGGGACAAAGGCTGGTCGCCGCCACAATGACTTTCAGCCACAGCTGCGGCGCGCCGCCGTGCAGCTCGCCGATGAGCGAAGCCCTGTAGTCCATCAGGCTCTCGACGCCTGAGATCGGGGCCTTTTTCATCACGAAATACGGGAACTCCATTTCGATGTGGCCGGATTCTGCGTCCAGCTTCTCGGTCATCTCCGCAAGCACGTCCCGAAACGACTCGACGGAGATTTCCCGCTCGTTTCGATGCAGCACTTCCACGAAGCGCGACATGTGCGTGCCCTTGAAGTTGTGGGGCAGCGCCACGTACATGTTGAAGTTGGCGATCGTGTGCTGTTCGCCGCGCGAACGGTCTTTGACGCGGACAGGATGGTAGACGTCTTTGACGCCCACCTTGTTGATCGGGACCTGCCGCAGGTCCGTGCGCCCCTGCACATCCTCGATATGCGCAGCGGTTCGCGAAGCGAGTTTGGACGGTGCTGTGGACATAGGGCGTCTGGTTTGGCGGCGACGAAGCGGCGGGTAGAGGCTGGAGGCAGTATAAGGCATCGCTCCGGCGCGGCAGTCGCAGGGGCGGGAATCGCTGAATTTCTCTCTCGGGCCTCTTGCCCGCGGTTCAGAACCCGCCGTACGACCCGCGAGACATCCTGCTAGGACGCCGCGGCCCGCGCCGGCCGGCGCCACCAGCGGGTAACGGCCGTTTCGATGGAGCCGGCGTCGAGGTTTGCGCACGCTAGGCAGTCTTCGCGCGAACCGTGCTCGATGAACCGGTCCGGAATCCCGAGATTCAGGGTGGGAATGACGTGTCCGCCGGCCGCGAGCAGTTCGTTGATCGCGCCGCCTGCGCCGCCCGCGACGACGTTCTCCTCGAGGGTGACGATCGCCTGGTGGCTGCGAGCGAGCTTCGCGATGAGCTCCTCATCGAGGGGTTTTACGAAGCGCAGATTGATGAGGGTTGCATCGAGCTTATCCGCGATGCGCTCGCACAGCGGAACCATGGCGCCGACGGCGATCATGGCGAGCCCGCTGCGACCTTCCCGCCGCACTTGCGCCTTTCCGATCGGCAGGGCGCGCATCGCCGATTCGATCGGCGCGCCGGGACCCTGGCCGCGAGGATAGCGCACGGCCGCCGGACGGTTGGAGTCGACCGCCGTATACAGCATCTGCCTGCATTCGTTCTCGTCGGCCGGCGCCATGACGATCAAGTTCGGAACACAGCGCAGGTACGACAGATCGTAGCTGCCCTGGTGCGTCGCACCGTCCCCGCCCACCAGTCCCGCGCGATCGATGGCGAAGGTCACGGGCAGGTTCTGAAGCGCGACATCGTGAATCAGCTGATCGTAGGCGCGCTGGAGAAAAGTCGAGTAGATAGCGACGACCGGACGCAAGCCTTCGCAGGCCATGCCGGCGCCGAGCGTGACGGCGTGTTGCTCGGCGATCGCGACGTCGAAGTAGCGGTCCGGAAACCGTTTCGAGAATTCCACCAAGCCTGAGCCTTCGCGCATCGCGGGGGTGATTCCGATGATGCGCGGATCGAGCGCGGCCATGTCGCAGAGCCAATCTCCGAACACCTGCGAATAGCTAGGCCCGCTCGCCTTTTCTTTGAAGATGACGCCGCTCTTCGCGTCGAAGGGGCCTGGGCCGTGCCATTTGATCGGGTCAGCTTCGGCCGGTGCGTAGCCTTTCCCCTTGCGGGTGATGACGTGCAGGAACTGCGGGCCTTTCAGATCGCGCAGATTCTTGAGCGTGGCGACGAGCGCATTGACGTCGTGTCCGTCCACCGGGCCGATGTAGTTAAAGCCCATTTCTTCGAAGATCGTGCCCGGCAGCACCATGCCCTTGACATGCTCCTCGGAGCGTCGCGCCAGCTCCCATACCGTGGGCATGCGGCTCAGCACCTTCTTGCCGCCTTCGCGCAGCGTTGCGTAAAGTTTTCCCGACAGTACGCGGGCGAAGTAATTGGAGAAGGCGCCCACATTCTCGGAAATCGACATGTCGTTGTCGTTCAGGATGACCAACATGTCCACATCCAGGCTGCCGGCGTGGTTGAGCGCTTCGAACGCCATGCCGGCGCTCATCGCGCCATCGCCGATCACGGCGACCACACGCCGCGGCTCTCCTTGACGCGCCGCGGCGATCGCCATGCCGAGCGCTGCGCTGATCGAGGTGCTCGAGTGTCCAACGCCGAAGGTGTCATAGACGCTTTCGTTTCGGGTCGGGAACGGGGCGAGGCCGTTCTTCAGCTTGATCGTGCACAGCGCGTCTCGCCGGCCCGTCAGCACCTTGTGCGGGTACGCCTGGTGTCCGACGTCCCATACGAGTCGATCATTGGGCGTATCGAACACATAGTGCAGCGCCACGGTGAGCTCGACCGTGCCCAGACCAGCGGCGAAATGACCGCCCATCTGACTCACCGTCTCCACCAAATATCGCCGTAGCTCAGCGGCGACGCTGGTCAGTTCCGCCGGCGAGAGCGCGCGCAGATCCGCAGGCGAGTCGATCCTGGAGAGCAGCGGGTAGGACGAGGCGTCGTTCATGTCGGCGCGAGTGTACAGTAAAGGCTGATGGCCGTTCGCGGCGGAAAACCCTCGAACCTATGCTCAATTGTGGCGCGGTCGGGC
>DATAFY010000542.1:0-4097 GCA_036257205.1 Steroidobacter sp.
AGAGGCTGCAGCAGCAGGTTGGGAACCTGCGCGTCCAGCAGATCTGCCGGGATATCCACGCTGACCCGCAGACGTTCCCCGAAACGAACCTTCTGGATGTCGACATAGCGCTGCAGATATTCGACCTCCTCGGCCAGGGTCACCTGCGAGCGGTGCGAGTTCTCGGTGGCGCGACGCAGGAACTCGCTGAGTCCAACGATCATGCTCACTGCCGCGTCGTTGCGACGATCGCGCACGAGGCCAGCGATGGAATTGAGCGTGTTGAACATGAAGTGCGGCTCCATCTGCCGGCGCAATGCCGCGAGCTGCGCCTTGGAGAGCTCTTCATTCAGCCGCGCGGTCTCCGTCATCTGGCGGGCGATGTTCTCTCGCGAGTCCACCAGGTACGTGATGGTCACGGTCAGCGCGTATGCGATCAGGAAAATCAGGACCTGATAGAGGAGAGTAATGCTCCAGGTGTCCCAGAAGGTCGGCGACTGACGATTGCCCCAGGGATTGAAGATCACCTGGAGCAGCGCGGACCAGGCTTCAGCGACCGCGCTGATGGTGGCGAAGGCGGCCAGATGCACAGCGACCGTGCGTACAGTCGTGCCGCGAATGATTGGATAGCGCCGCGCCAGGCTGATGATCCATGGAGTCGCCAACGCCCACGGCAGCCAGGTGGCCAGCGCAGTTGCGAACAGCGGCAGCCAGGCGTGACGCCTGCCTTCGCCGAAGCGCATGATGAGTACGGCCTGGCTGGCTTCGAGCAGCCCGCCCGCGCACCACATCGCGGCGATCCAACGCCAACGGATCGAGCGCGCGCCACTCTGGATTCCGGTCATGGCTGGCAACTCTACGCCAAGGGTATCGGCGCCGGCCATCCGATGCAGTGAATCGCCGGCCCGCTGCAGCAAGCGGTCTTCGTCTCCGCAGTCGCCGCTCCTAGACTGACTTCGTCAACTCATTCTCTCGAGGCTAGGTCACATCGATCCAGGCACGTACGTGCTGAAGGACCCCGGCGACGAGCTGTTTTGAAACTGCCTTCCGAGGCTTGCAGCGGCGACTCGCAGCAAGAGAGAACCATCCACGAGGAACAGGCAATGAAGAAGAGTGTTTTAGTGCGGCACACCGCACGGGTGTCCCTGATGCGTTTGCTCGTTGCAACCTTGTGCGGGTTGATCACGACAGTGTCATTCGCGGAGACCGAACCTGCCGAACCGAAGGTCATGAAGGCTGTCCTCGTCACCGGAGCCAGCAGCGGTATCGGCCGCAAGATCACCGAGCGGCTCGCCGCACAGGGCTATTTCGTCTACGCCACGGCGCGCAAGGACGAGGATCTCAAGGCTCTGGGAGCCATCCGCAACGTGCAAGCCCTGCGTCTGGACGTCACGCGGCCCGCGGACATAGCGGCTGCAATGGAATCGATCTCGAAAGCCGGACGCGGTCTCTATGGACTGGTGAACAATGCCGGTGTCGGGACGATCGGCACGATTGCCGACATGAGCTTTGAAGAGTTCGATCTTTGCATGAAGGTGAACGTGTACGGCCCGGTGATGATGATCAAGGCGTTCCAGCCGCTGGTCATCGCCGAGCAAGGACGCATCGTAAACATCGGCTCGCTCTCCGGAGTCCTCGCCGGTTCCCGCATACCGGCGTACGTCATGAGCAAGCACGCGATCGAAGGGCTCACGGATTCCCTGGCTGCTCAGCTCGCTCCGCTCGGAGTTGGAGTCAGCGTCGTCGAACCGGGCAACTACCGAAGCAACATCGACAACAACTTGCTCGCGCGACTGTCGGAGGACGAGGAGGCGAAATGGATCAAGGCCGGCGGAGGGAAGCTGGATGCGAGCCAACACCCGGAGCCCGACGAGGTTGCCGTCGCGGTCGAACAGGCTCTCTTCGAGCCGAGCCCGAAGCGGCGCTATGTGGTCTCGCCTGAACCGGGCGTCGTTGAGAAGACGCTGCGCAAGCAGATCGAGCAGCTCGTGCAGCTGAATGAAGGCCACCGTTACACGTACGACCGCGCGGCTCTCATGAAGATGCTCGACGAGGCGCTGGTCGCATCGCGGCCTCGGACGCCGCCAACCGCAACGCAGCCTTCGCAGTAAGGCTGCGCAGCGACTGGAGCGCGAGCCGCGGCGGCGAGCTGTTTTGATGCAGCGAATCGCCCGCCCGCCGCAGTAAGCGGTCTGCCTCCGCACGGGCGTCGCCCCTAGACTGATTTCGCGAAGAGAGACAAGACATAGGGGCAGGACATGAAGATTCTTTTCTCTGGCGCGACACGTGCGAAATGATCGAGCATGGCCGGGTGTCGCTCTGGTGTTCGCCGCCACCACTGCGGCGGCGCAGGAAAGCGCGGTGAAATCCGCCGCCGATGCTTTCGGCGAACGCGTGGGCGCCGAACAGTCGGGCCTCTACAGCGAGACGCAGGTTCGCGGTTTCAACCTCAACGACAGCGGCGCCTACCGTATTGACGATGCGTACTTCAGCCGCGCCGCGGCGCTGAACGATCCAGTGCTGGCGGGTGTGGGCGTACGAGTGGGCGTCAATGCAGTCCGCCTCGCGTACCCCGCGCCATCCGGTGTCGTGAACTATCGCTTGCGCCAGTCCGGTCCGACGAACCAGCTGCGGCTCGGCGCAGGCCTGCGCGACTTTGGCACGCGGGTCGTCCAGGGCGACGGCTCGTGTCGCGAGGGCGATCTCAGCTTCGCCGGCGGATTCGTCTGGCGTCCCTTGCTGCGCTTAGCGGGCGGCAACGAGGGCCACGCCATCGACGTCGGTGGCGTTGGCGCATGGCAGATCACACCCGATCAGCGGCTGCGCACCTTCGCATCGCTGTACCGGCGCCACTACGATGGCGACTACGCAGTCATTCCCGCCGAAGCGGCCGTGCCGCCGAGCCTCAGGAAGTTGCATCAGTACTCACCGTCTTGGGCCGACTCGGAGGCCGTGAACTCGAACTTCGGTGTTCTCTACGACGGACGAATCGGCGGCTTCACGATGGACTTCGCGGCCTTCCATTCGATCTTCGACATCGACCGCACGGACTACACTCTGATCTCCGCCGACGCCGTCGGGCGCGCTTCGGCCACGACGTTCCGCAATCCCGACCGCGCGAAACGCTCGGACTCAGCCGAAGCGCGCGTGGGCCGGCAGTTCAAAGCGGCCGGGCTCGACCACTTGGCGACCGTGTCACTGCGAGGCGGCCGCACCACGGTAGACCTGACGTCCAACCTCGCTATCCCTCTCGGGACTTTCGATCTGCGAAGCGAGGATCCGCCGGACGGACTGGAAGTCCCTTGGTCCGGGACGCGCGGCGAGGACACGGTTGAGCAGGTCACCGCTTCCGCGGGCTACGGGCTCGCGTGGAGTGACCGTATCCAGCTTCGCTTCGCCGTCCACCGGACGCGCTACGACAAGGAAGTGCTGTCCATCGCCGGCGTACGGACCGAGGGCATCAGCGAGACCACACTCTACAACGCATCGGTCATCGTCAGTCTCACCGACCGCACGGCCCTGTTCGGCAGCTGGGTGACCGGCCTCGAGGAGTCCGGCGTTGCGCCCACGTCGGCGATCAATCGCGACGAAGTGCTGCCTCCAGCTGACCGTCACGTTCGGGGCGGAGGGCTGAGTCACTCCAGTGCGGTTCCCTTCATGACGACGTCAGGCACAGATCCATCCCCTCAATCTCCTCCATCCCCTTCCCCGCAATCCCCTGCAGGTCGCCCACCATCCCTGTAGCAGCCCCGACGTGAACGCCTCGACCATCGCCTGCATGCGCCGACGGCGGCGTGCGGGCATGACACAGCGACAACTCGCGGCCCAACTGGCTCCGACGCATTCCTTCATCGGGAAAATCGAGTGCGGCATCCAGGAATTGAAAGGCGCGGAGTTGTTGGACTATGCGCGTGCGCTGCGCATGGATCCCGCCGAAGTGTTGCGGCAGGTGGCGCCTTCCGCTAGCACTCCGCTGAACGCGGACGAGCTTGATTCGACCCAAACATCAGCGATCAAATGAGAGCGTGGAGTGGACCCCACTTGGACCCCAGAGGCTCTATGAGCCTGGACCCCAGCACCATGCGGGCGAAGAAAACTGAAAGGGATTCAATGTCGAG
>DATAFY010000192.1:0-1934 GCA_036257205.1 Steroidobacter sp.
GCCCGAAGGACGGGAGAAGCTGCGTGACTATGGCATTGCCCCGCCGGAGAAGGCGGTTTTCGCGCCGCGACAGGTCGTTCAGACCTTGCAGAATGTCGCTTGTCCGCGCTGCGGATCGCTGGATACGAGTTGCATCAGCGAATTTGGTTCAACGCCGTGCAAAGCCCTTTACCGCTGCACGAGCTGTCTCGAGCCGTTCGACCATTTCAAGTGTCATTGATCATGATTAGCGGCACTTGAATCATGGCTAAACGCTACGCCCAACCGCCAAGCGCCAACTGCTCTGTATCTGGAACGCCATGCTGAAGTTTCATCCGCTCAAGGTGACGTCGCGCACTGAAGTCGCCGAAGATGCGGTGTGCATTAGCTTCGAAACCCCGCCGGAGCTGCGCGACTTCTATCGTTTCGAAGCCGGCCAGCACCTCGCTATACGTCTGCCGATCGCGGGCGGGGAGGTTCGGCGAACCTACTCCATTGTCTCACCTATGGGCGGCGCGGATCTGCGCATCGGAGTGCGCGTGCAACCCGGCGGGCAGGGTTCGTCCTGGCTGGCGAAATCGCTTCAGGTCGGCGACACGCTGGAGGTGTTGACTCCGAACGGCAGCTTTCATACGCGCATTGAGCCGCAACGCGCGAAGCGGTATGTCGCATTCGCCGCCGGCAGTGGAATTACGCCCGTGCTCTCGATCATGGCGACGGTGCTCGCACAAGAGCCGCACAGCCGTTTCATTTTGTTCTACGGAAATCGCACGACCGCTAGCACGATGTTCTTGGAGGAGGTCCTGGCCCTGAAGAATCGCTATCCCGCGCGCTTCTCGGTTCACTGCCTCATGAGTCAAGAACCGCAGGACATCGCACTGCTCAACGGCCGTCTAGATAGGGAGAAGATCAGGAAGCTCGCGTCCGTCTTCTTTCGCGTGGACGCGGTGGACGAATATTTTGTCTGTGGCCCGGGAACAATGGTGGAGGATGCGACGCAGACGCTGCGCGAACTTGGCGCCGCGGGAAAAATCCACACGGAACTTTTTGCGACTTCGGGGCGATCTCCAGAGATCCCTTCTGGCCGCGACAAGGTCTCGCGGCACAAGCACGAGACGACGCAAGTGACGGTCGTCATGGACGGACGGCGTCGCACGTTCAGCATGCCCAGCGACGGCGTCCAATCTGTACTCGATGCGGCGGCGCGCGTCGGCGTCGAACTGCCGTATTCCTGCCGCGCGGGCGTGTGCTCGACATGTCGCGCGCGAGTGGTCAAAGGCGCCGTGCGCATGGATCGCAATCAGGCGCTCGAGGACTGGGAAGTGGAAGGGGGCTACGTCCTGTGCTGTCAGTCGCACCCGACAACGCCCGAGCTTGAGCTCACCTACGATGAATGAGTCGGAGCCGCACATGTCGTTCGAGACAATCCTGTTTTCCGTCGACCGGGGCGTGGCGCGCCTCACGCTCAATCGGCCGGACAAGCTGAATAGCTTTAATGTCGCAATGCATCAGGAAGTGCGAGACGCCCTCGGCTGCGTGAAGGATGAAGGCGGGCGTGTGCTGGTGTTGAGCGGTGTGGGCCGTGGCTTCTGCGCCGGTCAAGACCTCGGCGACCGTGCGGTCGCACCCGGCGGAGCGGTTGGTGTGGATCTCGGCGACTCCATCGAGAGATTCTATAAGCCACTCGTGCTCGCGCTGCGCGCCCTACCCATGCCTGTCATCGCAGCCGTGAACGGCGTTGCAGCGGGCGCGGGCGCGAATATCGCGCTGGCCTGCGACCTTGTGATCGCTGCGCGTTCGGCCAGCTTCGTGCAGGCGTTCAACAAGCTTGGGCTCGTGCCGGATTCCGGCGGCACGTGGCTCCTGCCGCGGCTCGTCGGCAACGCCCGGGCCCTGGGGCTTGCACTGCTGGGCGAGAAGCTGTCCGCGGAACAGGCCGCCCAATGGGGCCTTAT
>DATAFY010000554.1:0-8438 GCA_036257205.1 Steroidobacter sp.
CTCATCATGACGCAGGAACTGATCGCGAACATGCTGGGCGTGCGTCGGGAAGGTGTGACGGAGGCTGCGGGCAATCTGCAAGAGGCCGGATTGATCGAATATCGCCGCGGACACATCACGGTCCTCGATCGTGCGGGACTCGAGACGCGCACTTGCGAATGCTATGCGGTCGTAAAGAACGAGCTCGATCGATTGCTGCCGCCGCCGCCCGGGAATCGGTAAAGACTCGCTTGAGTCGCGCCGGCCGCGCCGAGCTTGCGGCAGGCCGGCGGCGCGAGCCTATGTTCGCTTCCGCACCGACTCGGGATCTCGCCACGACTATCGTGTCTGTCTGCACCGATAGGAGAAGCACGTGCTCTGGATGAATGTGAAACGAAGGTGGTGGCCGCGTCTTGAGGCCGCCAACTCGCCGACTGTAAGTGCGGTTTGCGCGAATCGCGACGAAACGGAGCAGCCGAGCCAGGCGAAGCGCCTCAGCAAGATCGCCGCATCGGCCGAGAGCGAGATTGCGATGATCACGCTAACACCGGTCGAGCAGCGCACGCTGCGCACCCGTCAGTGGCGACGACGTGCGCTGTTGAGAAAGGGTGCACGACTGTACTCGGCAATGAGCGCGAATGCGGACGCAGGGACGCTTGCGATGCTGGACGAGGACGGGGTCATTGTTTCTTGGTATGGCGGCGAGGATTCCGCTCCGGACAGCGTCGTGGGCGCTCATGTATCGCGGCTCTACGTACCAGAGGACACGGCGCTAGGATTGCCGCTGCGCGACCTTTGCACTGCGGCTATTCATGGCTTCAGCACGCAGATGGGCTGGCGGCGTCGGCCCGGCGGTGGCGTGTTCTGGGGGACGAGCATTATCACTGCTGTACTGCTCCGCGACGGTCGGCTGCAGGGGTTCTCGCATGTGACGCACCCCTCCCAGGGTCCGTGGGAGGTCGTTCACGCATCGCGTAAATATCCGCCGACGCGAGTTCAGGACACGGCCGCCAATGGGCTGTTCGGCGTGGGCATGCCGAATACGACGCGATGGCGACAGGTTGCGGGTGCGCGCGCTTGAGCACCCCATCGAGAGCCGCAGCGCTGCTGTGGACGTTTTTAGCGAGTACCGCAAGCAGGCAGCTTCGCGGACGCCGCCGCAGCTGCCGCTAAAGCATCAACTCCAGCAAATTCAAATTCCAGGATGAGTCCGTACGGCCGGTGGGTCCGTACGGCGGGTGGAACTGCGTGCGTGGATACCGGTCGCGACGGCGATGCATTGCGCGCTCGTTCGCGCTGTACCCCACGACAGCTGCACGAGCTCGTCTGGTCCCAAGCCGATCTCACCGATGGCTATCCAGCTCGGAGTATCTGACGTGGGCCTGGCAAGGCATGCCGGCAGTGCCGCCCAGCGGCTACTAAGCGAAGCTTCAATCGGGCAAGCGACGCCCCGCTCGCGCCGGGCGCGGAACGCGCGACTGTGCTAATGGTCGAGGTATTCCATCACTTCCAGGTCGAACCCGGACAGCCCGTGCATCTGCTTCGGCGCGGACAACACCCGCATGCGGGTGACGCCGAGGTCCCGCAAGATCTGAGCGCCGATGCCGTACGTGCGCAGCACCTGCGCGCCCCCCTTCAACTGTCGGCCGGCCGGGCGATTAATGAAATGCACCGCCTCCATCAGATCCCGGGGCGTTTCCTCCGGCCTCAGCAACACGACCACGCCGCAGCCTTCGCGAGCGATGCGCTCCATGGCCGAGCGCAGCGGCCATCCAAGCGCCGGATCGTGGATGCCGATGACATCCCCCAGCGTGTCCCTCAGATGCACCCGCACGAGCGGTGCGCGCTCCGCCGAGAGCTCGCCGGCGACCAGGGCCAGATGCACGGTGCGATTGACGTGGTCCTCATAGCAGAACATCCGAAACTCGCCGAACTCCGTTTCGATTGTTTGTTCAGCGATGCGCTCGACCGAACGCTCCTTCTCGAGCCGATAGCGAATGAGATCTGCGATCGTGCCGATCTTGAGCTGATGGCGCTGAGCGAATTTCTCGAGATCCGGTCGGCGCGCCATGGTGCCGTCGTCGTTCAGGATCTCAACGATCACCGAGGCGGGCTCGAGGCCGGCCAGCCGGGCCAGATCGCAGCCTGCTTCGGTGTGCCCGGCCCGGGTCAGCACCCCGCCGGGCTGCGCCATCAACGGGAAGATATGACCCGGCTGCCGCAAATCTTCGGGCTGGGCCTCGCGTCGTACGGCCGCGCGGATCGTTTGCGCCCGATCGTGTGCGGAGATGCCCGTGGTCACGCCTTCCGCCGCCTCGATCGACACAGTGAAATTCGTCGTGTGATCGATATTCGTATCGCTCACCATCAACGGCAGGCGCAGCTGGCGGCAGCGATCGCGCGTGAGCGTGAGACAGATCAGTCCGCGCGCATACCGCGCCATGAAATTGACGTCTTCCGCGCGCGCGAATTCCGCCCCCATGATCAGATCGCCTTCATTCTCGCGATCTTCATCATCCATGATGACGACCATGCGGCCGGCGCGGATCTCGGCAAGAATTTCGTCGATGGAGTTGAGCTTCATAGGGAGCTGCAGGTTGGAGCGTGGGTCGCGAGAGGGACGCCGAAGTTCATTCTGGCCCGAGTCCCGGGTCCCGGCTCGCCAAGCGCTCAAGATAGCGGGCGATGATATCGACTTCCAGGTTGACCAGTACGCCCGGCTTGCAGTCGCCTAGCGTAGTGACTTCCAACGTATGCGGAATGAGGTTTATCCCGAACCGCGCCGCTTCCACTTCGTTCACCGTCAGACTGACGCCGTCGATGCAGACCGACCCCTTGCGCGCAATATATTTGCTCAGCTGCGCGGGCGCTTCGAATTGCATGCGGATCGACCGGGCGTCTGGCGCCCGCTCTATGAGGCGCGCGACGCCGTCGACATGTCCCGTCACGTAGTGACCGCCCAGCGGCTGTCCCGCGCACAACGCCTTCTCAAGGTTGACCCGCTGGCCTGCGCGCCAGCCTCCGAGCGTCGTCACAGCGAGGGTTTCCCGCGAGGCGTCCACGGCGAAAGCGCCCCCGGGGAGTCGGGTGACGGTGAGGCAGCAGCCATTGACGCTGATGCTGTCGCCGAGCGCGACTGTGGACAGGTCCAATGAAGTCGTGATCAGCAGCTCCACATCGCCTTCGCGCGGGGTGATGGATCGGACTTCGCCGATCGCTTGAACGATTCCAGTGAACATGTGAGGGATGGGCTATTTGGACCGCCGGCCGCTTGAGTGCGTGCGTTCACATTTTAGTGCGGCCCCTACGGCTGAAACCAGCACAGGCGCTTGCGGGCCTGCCTTGGCTCGCTGCTCGAAATCTTCACGTCGCTGCAACGCCAGCCGCAATCTGCGCCGTGGGTCGCAGGCGCAGCTTCAGATCGCCTCCGATGCGCTCCGCGCTCAGCAGCGCATAGCGTGGCGCGTCCTGCAGCCGCTCAAGCAGCGGCAGGTCGGCCATAGACCGTGCATGCGGGCCCAGCATTATCGGCGCAACGTACACGATCAGCTCATCGGCGAGCCCTTGCTCGATGAATGCGCCGGACAGCGTTGCGCCCGCCTCCACCAGCACGTCATTGCATTGTCGCTGCCCCAGCTCGCGCAGCACTGCGGCCAGCTTCAGGCGAGCGTTCGAGTTGAGCTCGCCGCGGACGACCTCGACCTCAGGTTGCGCAAACCAGCGGTGCTGAGCGCCGGTGAAAATGAGAGTCTGGCCAGGCAGCGACAACATCTGAGCCGTCGAAGGCGTGCGCAACCTGGAATCGAGCACGACGCGCAGCGGCTGTCGTCCGAGCATCTCGATCGAAGGATCGCGTACGTTCAGGCGTGGATCGTCGGCGAGCACCGTCTCGACGCCCGTCAGCACCGCACTCGCCTCGGCGCGCAGCCGCTGTACATCGGCGCGCGCATCCTCGCCTGTAATCCAGCGGCTCGCGCCGTTGGCAAGCGCGACTCGCCCGTCCAGACTCGCTGCGATCTTGACGATCACGCGCGGCACGCCGGTGCGCATGCGCTTTTCGAAGCCCGGGTTCAGCGCTCTCACCTCGGACTCGAGCAGCCCCGTCTGCACCGCTACGCCCGCCGTTTCGAGCTGACGCACCCCATCGCCGTGCACCTTGGGGTTCGGATCCAGCGCACCGCACACGACCCGCCCCACGCCCGCCCGGATCAGCGCCGAGGTGCAGGGCGGCGTGCGGCCGTGGTAGGAGTGCGGTTCGAGCGTGACATAGGCCGTGGCGCCCCGAGCCGCCTGGCCCGCTGCCTCCAGCGCGCGCACTTCCGCATGCGGCTCGCCCCACTTACGGTGCCAGCCCTCGCCCACGATGCGCTCGCCCTGCACGATGACGCACCCCACGCGCGGATTGGGATGATTCGTGTAACGCCCCCGACGCGCCAGCTCGATGGCGCGCTGCATGAAGCGGGTGTCCAGTGCCGAGAACATGCGTACAGGATATGACGTGCAGGACGGTTTGAATGCGGCGCAGCGCGCTGCACACCTTACACGTTGGAGGCGATGAGCTGCACGCCTCAGCGCTTTTTGCCCGGTTCGCCCGACCACAACCCGAGCTGGCCCTCGGTCGCCTCTCGGCTGCGCCGATTGCGCATGCGTTCGATCTCCTCGCGAAACGCATCGACATCCTGAAAGCTGCGATAGACCGATGCGAAGCGGACATACGCCACCTCATCGAGATGATGCAGCTCCTCCATCGCGAGCTCCCCGATGAGGCGCGAGGGCACCTCACGCTCCCCAATCGTGCGCAGCTTGTGGCAGATGTGCACGACGGCTGCATCGAGCGCTTCGCTCGAGACGGGCCGCTTCTCGAGCGCCTTGAGCATGCTGTTGCGCAGCTTCTGCTCATCGAATGGCTCGCGGCTAGCGTCGCTCTTCACGATGCGCGGCATCACGAGTTCGGCGGTTTCGAACGTCGTGAATCGTTCGCCGCACTTCAGACACTCGCGCCGGCGTCGAATCTGCTGCCCCTCCCCGGCCAACCGCGAGTCGGTGACTTTGGTCTCCTCGTGATTGCAGAAGGGGCAGTACATTTTCGGAGCTGGCTACGTGGTCCGGCGATTCGCGACTCGCCGCCTATCGCCGACGCCCATCGTTCGCAGTTCGCCGCCGCCGTTCACGCTTGGCGGTACACGGGGAATCTGCGGCAGATGTCCGCGACCTTGGCTTGCACATTCGCGACGGCTTTCTCGCTGCAGTTCTCGTCCAGAATGTCGGCGATCCAGTTGGCCACCTCGAGCACTTCGGCCTCCTTGAACCCCCGCGTCGTCGCCGCAGGCGTACCGATTCGCAAGCCGCTCGTGACGAACGGCGGACGCGGATCGTTAGGCACGGCGTTCTTGTTTACCGTAATGTGCGCCCGACCCAGCGCTGCATCCGCGTCTTTGCCGGTGATGTTCTTGTCGATCAGATCCACGAGGAACAGATGATTGTCCGTGCCGCCCGAGACGATCTTGTATCCCCGCTTGATGAAGCCGCCGGCCATTGCGCGCGCATTCGCGAGCACCTGCTTCTGGTAGGCCGAAAACTCGGGCTGCAAAGCTTCGAGCAGCGCGACCGCTTTCGCGGCGATGGCGTGCATCAGCGGCCCGCCCTGGGTGCCCGGGAAGACCAGCGAGTTGAGCTTCTTGTGAATCTCCTCGTTGGGGCGCGCCAGAATCATCCCGCCGCGCGGCCCACGCAGCGTCTTGTGCGTGGTGGTCGTGACCACGTCGGCGTGCGGCACCGGGTTCGGATACAGACCGGCCGCGATCAGGCCCGCCACGTGCGCCATGTCGACCACGAAATACGCCCCGACCTCATCAGCAATGCCCCGAAAGCGCTCCCAGTCGATGACGCGCGAGTAGGCTGAGAAGCCCGCGATGATCAACCGCGGACGATGCTCTTGCGCCAGACGCTCGACCTGGACGTAGTCGATTTCGCCGGTGTTGGGGTCGAGCCCGTACTGCACCGCCTTGAACAGCTTGCCGGAGAAGTTCACCTTGGCCCCGTGCGTGAGGTGTCCGCCATGATCCAGGCTCATGCCGAGAATCGTGTCGCCGGCGTTGGCCAGGGCCAGGTAAGCAGCGGCGTTCGCCTGCGAACCGGAGTGCGGCTGGACGTTCGCGTAGGCGGCGCCAAAGAGCTTTTTTGCGCGATCGATCGCCAGCTGTTCGGCGATGTCGACGAATTCGCAGCCGCCGTAGTAGCGCTTGCCTGGGTAGCCTTCTGCGTACTTGTTGGTCAGCACCGACCCTTGCGCCTCCAACACCCGCGGACTTGCGTAGTTTTCCGAAGCGATCAGTTCAATGTGCTCTTCCTGTCGCCGACACTCGGCGTCCAGCGCAGCCTTCAATTCGGGATCGAAACCGGAAATCGTCAGATTGGCGGGAAACATGCTGGCCCTAGCAACTCGAAGTGGAGCGCCGATTGTACGTAGCGAAACCGACAGCGGATAGCGGATGGCCCGCAGATCGCAGATGGCCAGAGCGCCCCTTGCGCCGCTATCGGCTATCGGCTTGGAGGAAAGCCTCCACCACGCGCGTCCAGGCGCGCGCCAGATTGCGCCGGTTGTAGCCGCCGCCGCCGAGTCCCACCACCCGCCCATGTCCGAGCTGGTCGGCGATCGCGCACAATCGCATGGCTGCGTGCGCGTGCGCTTCTTCGGACAAGCGCAGATGCGTCAGCGGATCTCCTTCGATGCTGTCTGCGCCGCACTGGAAGAGGATGAACTCCGGCTGCCCTTGGAGCACGAATTCTTCCACCCGCACCCACACCGATTTGAAGTATGCGTCACCCGCCATGGGCGGCAGCGGCACGTTGAGCTTGGCGCCTTGCGCCGCACCGGCGCCCGTCTCATCGGACCGGCCCGTCCCCGGATAGAGATAGCGACCATCCTCGTGCAGGTCGGCGAACCACAGGTCCGGATCGTCTTCATAAGCGTAGAACACCCCATCCCCATGGTGGGCGTCGATGTCGACGTAGGCGATTCGCCGCACACGGTGCCTGCGCCGGAGCATCTCGATGGCGACCCCGCAGTCATTGAAGACGCAAAACCCCGCGGCGTGATCCGGCGCCGCATGGTGCAGGCCGGCAATCGGGACGAAGGCCCGACGCGCGCGCCCATCCATAACCGCCTCCACCGCCTCGAGCGTGGCGCCCACGACATGACTGGCGGCCTCGAAGACCCCGCGCCAGGCCGGCGTATCGCCCGCATCCAGAAAGCCGTCACCGCTCGCCGAGCGCTCCTGTACGAGTTCGATGTAGTGCGGCGTGTGGAATGCCTCGAGTTCTTCGCGAGTGGCGAGGCGGGGCGAACCGCGCCTCACCCGCCCGTCCAGCCCGCGCGCATGCAGTTCGCGCATGAACGCGTCGTGGCGGTCCGGTCCGAAGGGATGCCCGTTCGGGAAGCCATAGCGGGCGATCTCGCTCCCGGAAATGAGTAGAACGGGTGAAGCCATTCGAGTCCGCGTGCCCGATGAGTGTGCGTGGAAGTCAAGCGCCTGGGCGCCGCCCCGGTTTCACCCGGTGATGCATGGGCGTCGGCCTACCGGCCTCAGGCTGCAGCCGCAAGCGTACTGCCTTCGGTATCATTCGCGCCCCGTTTTCCCCGGCTGCAGGCTCAAAGTCAATGGCCCAGTTCATCTACACCATGAATCGCGTCTCAAAGGTGGTGCCGCCCAAGCGCATCATCCTTCGAGACATTTCGCTGTCGTTTTTTCCGGGGGCCAAGATCGGCGTGCTCGGTCTGAACGGCTCCGGCAAGTCGACGCTGCTCAGGATCATGGCTGGCGTAGACAAGGAAATTGAAGGCGAAGCGCGCCCTCAACCCGGAATCAAGATCGGCCTGCTCTCTCAGGAGCCGCAGCTCGATCCCCAGAAGGACGTGCGAGGCAACGTGCTTGAGGGCGTCAGCGAGATTCAGGCGCTGATCGACCGGTTCAACGCCGTGAGCGATAAGTTCGCCGACCCTGATCTTGGCGAAGATCAAATGAACAAGCTCCTCGAAGAGCAGGCGAAGCTGCAGGACGCGATCGACGCCAAGGGCGGTTGGGAGCTTGAGCGCAAGCTGGAGGTCGCGGGTGATGCGCTGCGATTGCCTGCCTGGGAGGCCGACGTCACGAAGATATCGGGGGGCGAACGGCGCCGCGTCGCGCTGTGCCGGCTGCTGCTGTCTGCACCCGACATGCTGCTGCTCGATGAACCCACGAACCACCTGGACGCGGAGTCGGTGGCGTGGCTCGAGCGCTATCTCGAGAGCTACCCCGGAACGGTGATCGCGGTGACGCACGACCGCTACTTTTTGGACAATGTCGCAGGCTGGATCCTGGAGCTCGACCGCGGGCACGGCATTCCGTGGGAAGGCAACTATTCGTCCTGGCTCGAGCAGAAGGAGCGCAGGCTGGCCATAGAAGAGAAGCAGCAGGAAG
>DATAFY010000084.1:0-8963 GCA_036257205.1 Steroidobacter sp.
TGGGCCGACCGCTGCCTCGCGAGCGACCTGCCAAAAAAATGAGCGATGTAACCACTAGTTCCGATGCGTTTATAGCGGATGCGTGAAGGCGTCGGAAAATTGCGGCGGAGGCGCGCCAGAATCCGCTTCCGTCGCGCCGGACGACAACCACGCTCAGCAGACAACAACAAACAAATAGTCGCCTGACCGTCAGCCCGAGCCAAACGTTACGGCAGTGCAGCCGACGACGGCGACGGAACCCACGGTCCGGGCAGCTTAGAAGCTGCGGGCGATGCGAGGCCGAGCATCGCCGCTCGCCCAAAGGCGGCGGACACTCTTGCCCGACGGGACCTCGCAGCTCGACTCGCTGGAATTCCTGAACGCGGAACGCACGTACGCCAGGCTTTGGACGTCCAATCGGCGATAAGAGCATTTAGATGCGCCGAGATGCGCCGCGACGACGGCTCGGCCACCAAATCCTCTTCGAAGCGCTCATTGGCTTCTGTGTCGAGGAGCTCAAAACCAGCAGTGCATGGCGTCCGTTCTCGGCTTTGAAGCGCAACGGAACAATATCGCCGCGGCCAAGAGCACGCAGCGGTGCCCGGAGCCGCGTGTGCTGCGCTTTGCGCGCGACTTCGCCACGCACGCACAAGACGAAGAGGCTCATACAGATGCCGAGATCCATCGCGCTGAGGCAGACTCGGCGGCAGGCCGACTGGGTCCAGGATGAGCGCTCCAAGTTTCACTCTCCGCGTCGAGTGTTACGCCGGCTATCGCGGCGAGCAGGAGCCGCGACGCTTCTGGCTTGGCGAGCGACCGGTTGCTGTCCGAGAGATTCTCGATCGCTGGCTCGCCCCCGAACACCGTTACTTCAAGGTTCGAAGCGATGACGCCAGTGTGTACATCCTGCGGCATGACACGCTGGCTGATCGCTGGGAGCTCACATTGTTCCAGAGCGCTCCGCAATGATTGCCGAAAGAACGGGAGATTCTGAGCAGCCCACATGAGGCGGCTGCCTCATTCTGAGGCGACCTAAGACGGGACCGCAGCCGCAAGTCGCTCGGCGTGGAAGCCGCTCTGTGACGAGGCGCCCGCCTGCCGTCGCGGCCGTTCTGCGATAATTGCATCATAGAAATACAACGAGGCATCAGTCGCGTGTCGATCGTCATCGTCTTTCTCTGCGGTGCGCTGCTGGGCTTCTTTGCGCGTCCGTATTTCGTCTCAGCAGGCAAGCGAGATGCGAAGCCATCTGCACCGGCATCCTTGCCTGCGCACGCGGCTGGAGCGCCTGCGCTCGCTGAAGAATCGGTCACGGCGCGTTTGTTCAAAATGGTCAGCGTTCTGGATGGCCTCGGGGAGGCGAGTTCTCATCCCCGAGATCTCATCGACAATCCCGAGTTTCGTCAGGCGGTCGCAGTGCTGCAGCAGCGCGATGCGCCGCTTGACCTCGTGATGGACTATATAAACGGCGCGAACTGGATGTTGTCGACGGTGGCCTGCGCAGCGCTGTGCGAGCGGGCCGACCGCGAGGCCGCCGCCGCCTTTATGACTTCGAACTTCCGCGGCCTGCGACCGTGGCCAGTGTATTTCGCATTGAGGTATCTCGCCGATCTGAACGAACGTCCTCCGCTCGGCTTGGTAGTGTTGCGAGCGCCTGAGTACTGGGCTGACAACACCGTTGTTCCCGGGCTGCTTGCCGAACACTTTCGCCAGCGCGTAGGGCGGGGGGACGAGCCCGTCTTCGGCGATGCTTTGGCGGACCTTACCGCAGCGGAAGTGGAGCAGGCGGACGCCCTGCTGCGCAAGATCGAGCATGTGGCCGCCGGCGTGTTGCGCGAGCGGCTGGCCGAATGGAAGCGCACGAAAACGGATCGCGCGTTTCTGCAGGCGTTCGGTCGATTCTGGGAGGCGGATCCGGAACAACAGTTGCTCATCGAGCACGAGCCGATCGCGGAGCAACTTGCACTCGCGCTCGCCTGCATCGAGCACGCGCCCGCCCGTTCCATCCTCGCCGTCGCCGAAACTCGCGCCGGCAAGACCGCCTTCCTAAAATTATTGGGCGCCCGGGCGACAGAGCGCGGCTGGTCGGTGTTCGAAGCGAGCGCGGCTGGTCTCATGTCCGGTCAGCAGTACATCGGGCAACTCGAAGAGCGACTGCGTCGTCTGAGCACAGAGCTTAGCGTCGACAAGCGACTGGTGTGGTATGTCCCGGATCTGGTGCAACTGGCGATGAGCGGCACTCACCAGGGACAGAGCGCCAGCATCCTCGATCAGGTGTTTCCAGCGATCGCACAAGGTCGCATCGTCGTGATCACGGAGACCACGCCTGCGGGTCTGACTCGCTTGTTGCAGCAGAAGCCGGCACTGCGCGGCGTCGTGGAGGTCTTGCGTCTGCGGGCGCTCAAGGACGCTGAGGTCGCCAAGCTCGCCAGGGAATTCGCCGCGCGCCTGGAACGTACATTCGGCGTCAGTATGTCGAAGGACGCGGTGGAGGATGCCGAGCACCTCACGCGGCACTATCTGGGCGCGGAGCAGCTTCCTGGTGCGCTTCTCGACTTAATCAAACTTGCAGCACAGAAGGCGGCGAGCGCCGACGCCACCAGCGTGAAGCGAGACGATCTGCTGCTCACGCTCTCTCAGGTAACCGGAATGCCCCGCTCCGTGCTCGATGATCGGCAGCGCATCGAACTTGCGTCCGTCCGTGACTTCTTCGGCGCACGCGTGATGGGACAGGCTGAGGCGGTCGGGGCCGTGGTTGATAGAATCGCGATGCTGAAAGCGGGTCTTACCGATCCTGGCAAACCCATCGCGGTGTTCCTCTTCGCGGGTCCGACGGGCACCGGAAAAACCGAGCTCGCGAAGACGCTCGCGGAATTCTTGTTCGGGTCGTCCGAACGGCTGCTGCGGCTCGATATGAGCGAGTTTCAATCGGCCGAGTCAACGCGCAAGATTCTGGGCGGGGGCGACGCGCGGGACGAGCTTGAATCCTTGACGCATCGTATCCGCAAACAGCCGTTCTCAGTGGTGCTCCTGGATGAGTTCGAAAAAGCGAACCCGAACGTCTGGGATCTCTTTCTGCAGGTGTTCGACGACGGCCGCTTGACGGACGCCGCAGGGCGTATTGCGGATTTCCGCCACGCGATCATCATTCTCACCTCCAATCTCGGCGCTACTGCACATCAGGGCGGCGCGATGGGCTTTCTACCGCAGATGGGCGGGTTCTCCTCCGAGCAGGTGCTGCGCGCGGTGAACCAGAGTTTTCGGCCCGAGTTCGTCAACCGGCTGGACAGGGTCATCGTGTTTCGGCCGCTGACGCGCGAACTGATGCGCGGCATTCTCGCCAAGGAACTCGGGCGCGTACTCGAACGACGCAATCTGCGTCACCGCGAATGGGCGGTGGAGTGGGAGTCCTCGGCCCTCGACTTCCTGCTCGACAAAGGGTTCTCCGCAGCCATGGGCGCAAGGCCCCTGAAGCGCGCCATCGATCAGTACCTGCTCGCGCCGCTGGCGGCGACGATGGTCGAACATCGTTTTCCAGAGGGAGATCAGTTCCTGTTCGTGCGCAGCGATGGCCGCGCGATTCAGGTCGAATTCGTCGATCCCGACGATGGCGGGTCAGCTTCGGCGCCCACCGAAGCTTCGCAAGTCGGAAGCGCGGGGGGCGCCACGCTCGCTCGCATGATGCTGCAACCTTCAGGATCGGACGCGGAGGCCGCGGAGTTGCGCGCCGAGCTGCAACGCCTGCAAGCGCGCTTCATGAGCGCCGAATGGGAGGAGCTGCGCTCTGTGTTCGCGGCCGAGATGAACGACTCGAATTTCTGGGAGCGGACGGATCGGCGGGTTGTATTGACGCAGTACGCGCTGATGGACCGGGTTCAGGCGGCCATGGCGACTGCTGTGGGCCTCGCCAATCGTTTGCAGCAAAGGGCCGGCAGAGCAGGGATGTACTCGCGGGACCTCATTGCGCGCCTCGCTTCGCAGTTACACCTCGTCGAGCTCGGCATCGACGATGCGCTCGGAAAGTCCCCGATCGAAGTCGTCCTCTCAGCGACCTCGGCGATGGATCGGGGCGCCGATCCGGTGCAAGCGCGCGAGTGGTGCGGTCGACTGCTGCACATGTACCGAGGTTGGGCCGCGCAGCGGCGCATGCAGATAGAGGAGGTGACCGACGCTGAGGCGTCCCTGCTGGTGGTATGCGGCTTCGGGGCTGCCCGAATCCTGAGCAGTGAGGCGGGGCTGCATGTTCTCGAACGCGATTCGACCGAAGATTCGGGCCGGTGCGTGGCGCGCGTAAAAGTCGCACCGACCGGCGCGGAGCGCGGCGCCGAGGCTTCAGTCCGCGAGCTTGCGTCCATTCTCGAGCGTTCCTCGGCCTCAACGAGCGTAGTGCGTCGCTATCGCGAGGGCGCATCGCCGCTCGTCCGCGACGCGCGCAAAGGCTGGCGCACGGGGAGGGCGGAGCTGGTTTTCGCAGGCCATTTTGATCTGATCGAGCAGATTGCTCATGACTAACGAGTGGTGACTCGTTGCGCCGCCGCTGCAGCTGTACGCGCCAGCCGCTCAGTGTTCTGCCGCCCTCGAGAACTGCATTGGCGGCTGACCCGCTGGGCCGAGCTTCGGTCTGGCGCGCTCGCGCCGACTGAGCCGAGAGCTCCTCGCCGGCTGCCCCCCACCAGACTTCGAGCCGTGCGCGTGACAGGAACAGGCCAGCGGCCCTCGCTTTCTTCGCTCTGGGTGCGGCCCGGGTGAGATTGCCCGCCTTTCACGCGCGCACGCTGGAAACTTTCACGCTTTCTTGACGCCCCGCCGACAAGCTCCTCCATGACGGTCAGCCGCAGTGTGCATCTGACCGTACTGTTTCAGCGTACGTTGAGGAGGTTTCATGGCTGCCGTCTGTCCATCTGGTTTTGACGTTGCGGCTCTGCGCGAGCAAGTGCGTGCGACGTACGACCGCGTGGCTCGTGAGCCGCACGGCGATTTTCACTTTCATCGCGGGGCCGCATACGCGGCCAGCCATTTGGGCTATGACCGTGAAGAACTCAATGCATTGCCCACGCTGGCGACCGAGCGCTTTGCGGGCGTGGGAAATCCTTTGGCGATCGGACCCATCCGCTCCGGTGAGGTCGTGCTGGACCATGCATGCGGCGCGGGCACAGATCTACTGCTCGCTGCGCGCCGGCTGTCTGGCCGTGGTCAGGCGATCGGCATCGACCTGACCGCAGCCATGTGCGAGGTCGCGACGCGCGCGGCGGAGCTCGCGGGACTTTCGCAAGTAGTCGAGGTTCGACAGGGCGTATACGAAGACTTGTCGGTTCGCGATGCGTCAGTGGACGTCGTCATTTCGAACGGGGTGCTCAATCTTGCGCCGGACAAACGGCAGGTCCTGCGTGAGATCGCCCGTGTGCTGCATCCTGGCGGCCGGCTTTATATGGCCGATGTCGTTGTCCAGCGTGAGCTCAGCCTGCAGGCGCGGGCCAACCCAACGCTTTGGGCCGCCTGCATCGGCGGCGCTTTGCCGGAATCCGAATTGATTGAACTGACGCAGGAGGTGGGATTGATCGAGTGTCGCGTCGTCGCGAGATTCGACGCGTATCGCGGATCCTCGGCAGAGCAGAAAGTCTCGAATGATCTGCTCGTGCAGGGCGTGAATTTTTTTGCGCGCAAGGGCATATGAACCGAACGTTCGCACCCAGCGCGCGTTGTACCGTGATCCATTCGCAAAGGAGCCGTCGTCATGAAAACGTACGTCATTTTGCGTCGCAACGCATGGAAGACGTCGGAGGAACTGCAGGCCGCAGCGGCCCGCTCGACGCGAGTGGGAACTGAGGAAATGCCGAACGAGGTGCGCTGGATACGCTCGTACGTCGTCACTGGCGAGGACGGAACCCTCGGGACAGTCTGCATTTACCAAGCGACCAGCCCGGAAGCGATTCGCGAGCACGCTCGCCGCGCCGATCTGAAAGCGGACGAGATCTTCCCTGTGGTGGATACCGTGATCGTTCGCGCAGATCCTGACCGAGCGACCCAGGCGGCCTGATCGGCGCGGCGGCGCCCGCCCGCGTCCGAGTACAGCAAGCGACGGCGATCCGCTAGCCGCCGGATCGCCGTCTGGAAGCCAACAAGCGAATGCGTATTGCTGTGCGCAAAACTGGCGTGCCGGCGCGATCGTCCTGAACGATGCGACTCTCTTCATCGATGATTCACAGGCTTGCTGCCGCGGCTGCTCTGCGCAGCCGTTCTTTCGCGCTGACGGCAGTTGCCCCATCGAGCATCGTCGACAGGCAACGGATAACGTGCGCAAGAACATCACGCGCAAGAAACCGAAAGTCCGGATCGAGCGAAGCCATCGTCCGTTCTATGGTCGGGCCCATTCGCCGTCTAGCACGGGGAACTTGTGCGATGTTCATACCGGCCCGCATCGGGCAGGGATTTGTGCTGCACATGCGCAGTTTTTTGCTGCACTTGCGGTGATGCGAAAAAGGTACGAACCATCGCCACCGCGCTGGCGGCTGATCTGGGCGGACCGATCATTTGGTTGAGGCTTTCCTGTTGTAGGCATTGCGCCAGCAGCTACAGGCGGCCGGGTTAAACGACTTCTTGTCGCGCTGCTGGTCTCTTTGTATGCAGGATTTTTCGTCGCCATCGCGCCGGCTCCGAGCTCGGACTCGGTGATGAGGGATCGGGTGTGGTATTTCGCCGCCGCATTGACGTCTGCCTTCGTGTTCACCGCATACGAGCTGCATAGAGCTCGAAAGCGCCAGAGTTCCCATCAGCCCATACGTCTCAGGAAAGTGCGCCGGGCATCCTCGGGCGAGATCGTCAGCATCACGCTCGTGTTCACGTATCCACGTTACGCCCAGGCCTTTGCGGCCGCGAACAAGAAGGCGATCTCGGCAGGAGTTCTGCTCATCGAATAGCGCGCGCCCTGGTCAGTCGCATCGCAAGGGTCTTCGCTGTCCATCGAAGCTGCGTTGGTGTCGAGTTTCATTACATCTTCGGCGCGTGCGAATCGGAAAATCAGGGAAAAAACCACGCTGGCTTGTGACTTGCATGGTGGATTGCATCCGAGGCCGGAAGAGCACGCGGGCGATGAAACGCGAGGACCAATCCAGCACGGCTGCAACTGCCAGAGAGCTAGACGATGCCGACGCGGCGCGCGTCCAGGAACGAGACCTCCTGAGGTGGTTCGCCCCTCCGTCGTGGATGAAAGTCCTGGATCCCGAAGACCGGGTCGACTATGACCCTTACAACACGGCCGCTTTCCGCGTGAAGGCAAAACGTCCGCCGCGCCGCAGCCTAGACGACATGCGCAAGCTCGACGAAGAGATCCGAGAGCGCAGAACAACCGCCAAATCCGGGGAGTGAGACGAGCCCGGTCGCCAGCAGAACGCCGGCTCGTTCACAGCATCTGTGCGCGCACGGCTCCTCAGGGCCGCGTCCGGCTCGTTATCTCCATACCAGTCCGCACGCCCCGCAATCCAACCTCCACGTAAGTTCGAACTTTTGATACAAATAAGAACTATTCTCATGTAGTATTCGGGCATGTCCGCCGTACTGCCCATGACCGACTACGTGGTTCGCCAGAGCTCACCGTCGCTGGCGGATCTGCGCAAAGGTCAGTCCGCACGCATCGTTTCCGTCACCGCAGCCGGCGACGTCCCGAACGATATTATCCGACGCCTTTCAGATCTCGGTTTTCTGCCTGGGGAGTTTGTGCGTGTCCTCGCGCGAGGTCCGGTAGGCGGTGAGCCGATCGCGGTGCGCGTCGGGGCCGCCACCTTTGGGCTCCGTCGGCAAGAGGCGCAGTGCATTCGAGTCGACCTGCAAGGGGAGTGATCTCGTGAGCTCCGCCTCGGCAGATGCGCAGCGCCTCATCGCCCTCGTCGGCAATCCGAATTGCGGAAAGACGGCGCTTTTCAACCTCCTCACGGGAAGCCGCCAGAAAGTAGCCAACTACGCCGGCGTCACTGTCGAGCGCAAAGAGGGCGTGGCCGTTACGTCTTCCGGCAGGCGCGTTCGGATCATTGATTTGCCGGGACTCTACAGTCTCGACGCCGTCACGCCGGATGAGCAAGTCACCAGGGACGTGCTGATGGGCCGCCGCGCCGGGGAAGCCAAACCTGACGCGATCGTGTGCGTGACTGATGCGACGAATCTGCGCCAGAACCTGCGCCTGGCGTTGGCGCTCAAGCGGCTGCGCATTCCGATGTTGCTTGCGCTCAACATGAGCGATCTGGCGAAGCGACGCGGAATTCGCCTCAACAAAGAGGCGCTCGCGCGCGAGCTTGGCATTCCGGTGGTTGAGACGGTCGGCGTTCGCCCGGCTGGGATTGCAGAGCTCATCACCCATCTTGAAGCGGCGTGGCCTTCAGCGCCGGCGGCCGCGGATGCTGATATCGAACACAGCGCGGCTCGCGATCATGCGGAAGTGCGCCGCATTCTGGCGGCGGCGGGCGTGGAGACGCCGTCCAGCGAAACAAGGAGCGATCGCGTCGACCGAATCGCGCTGCACCCGATTGTCGGTCCGATGATCCTTGCAGCAACGCTGTTCCTCGTTTTCCAGGCCGTCTTCGCACTCGCACAAGGACCGATGGATGCGATAGAGGCCGGCGTGACGGCCATCGCGGATTCGTTGCGCACGATGCTTCCGGACAACGCGCTGCGCAGTTTGCTCCTGGACGGCGTTGTCGCGGGCGCGGGAAGCGTGCTCGTGTTTCTGCCGCAGATCCTGATCCTCTTCTTTTTCATCCTCGTGCTGGAAGATTCCGGGTATCTGCCGCGAGCCGCGTTTCTGCTGGACCGGCTGATGGGCGGCGTCGGTCTGTCGGGGCGATCGTTCATTCCGCTGCTGTCGAGTTTCGCTTGCGCCATTCCAGGGGTCATGGCGACGCGCACGATCCAAAACCCTCGTGAGCGTCTCGCCACGATCATGATTGCGCCGTTGATGACGTGTTCCGCGCGCTTGCCCGTATACGCATTGCTCA
>DATAFY010000587.1:0-2284 GCA_036257205.1 Steroidobacter sp.
GGCTGTTAGTCGGCAGGAGATCTCGTCTTGGTTGAATGAGCTTGCATCATCGAACTCTATCCAAGTGCGTCTTTGAGCCATCAGCTAACCGCTAACGCCTCCCTCAGCAGCGGCCTCGCTGAAAAAGTGCCTTACCGCATCCCAGATATCGTCCGTGCCGCTGACGCGGTAAGCGCCGATGTGATCGTCGTCGCACGCCAGATCGACAAACAACCGACCGATCTCGCTGTCCGGCGTCGTGCCTGCGAGCGGCGCTACTTCGAGGAATCCGCAGTAGTTGCAATCCACTACCAGATCTTCAAGCGCGGCGAGCGCCTGTGGTTGATCCGAAGGGAAGTTCTCGCCGTCCGATGCGTAAAACAGATAAATGTTGAACTGACTCGGGCTGTAACGCTCATCGATGATCTCGCGGACTTTCTTCAGTCCCGCGGACGCGACGGTGCCGCCCGTGCCGCTCACGCGGAAGAATTCTTCCTCCTGAAATTCCCAAGCGTCGGAGGTGTGCGCCACAAATACCAGATCCAGATGGCGGTATTGTCGACGCAACCCTTGGACTGCCCAGAAGAAGAACGTCTTTGAGATCTGCCGCTCGCGCTCACCCATGCTGCCCGACACGTCGAGCAGCAAAATCACCACGGCCTGCATTGTCGGCTGCTCGCGTTTTGCAAGTTGTCGATAGCGAAGGTCTTCGTCGGTGAACGAGGGCGATTGCGCGCCGGCGGCCGTTTGTACGCCTCGACGCTTGATCGACTCTTTGAGCGAGCGCCGGCGATCGAGGCGCGAGCGCGCGCCGCGCCGATCCCATCCCTCGCGCGTCCAGTCGTCCTCTTTTGCGCGCCCAGCTTTGGCTTCGAGGTTCGGCAGCTGCATTTCCTCCCAGAGCCAATCGACGATGTCGTCGATGCGGAACTCCAGCGTGTACTGAATGCCCCCCTCTTCGTTGCCGCCCTGCCCGCGCTGCCCGTCGCCGTCCTGCTGTGGTCGGCCGATGCGGTCGCCGGGCTTCGCTTGTCCTTGGCCGACGCCTTGCTGCTCGTTCGTGTTGCGCAGCCTGAAGCGGTAGTGCTCCAACATGCGCACGGGAACTCGGACGGTGTTCGCGCCGCCGGTCAGCACGTCTGCACCCGCCACGATCTGCGGCAAGTGCTGGCGCACCGCCTCGCGCACCTTTTCATTGTGGCGCAGCCAGTCGCGCGCTCCTCGCGAAAAGAGGTCGTACCAGCCCGCCTCGCCGGGACCGCCCTCTGCCGATTCGCTCATGTGACTATCGCAACCTCGTTTGTTCCAGTGCAGGAACCCACGTCACTCATGCGCTAACAGCGTGGTGACGTAGCTCAGCGCTTCTTTCGCGCTGTGCTCGTCGTAACCGTACTCCGACGTCAGCCGATCCTGAACCGTGGAAATCTTCTTGCGCGCCTCATCGTCCGGACGCGCCGCGGAAGTAACCAGCCGCAGGACATCGCGCCGCTCTTCGAACAGATACTGCTCAATGGCCTCGCGCATGCGCGAGTGACTGTTGAGCGTGAATTTCTCGCCGGCCTTGTAAGCCACCATCGCCTTGCGGACCACTTCCTGGCGGAACGTGAGCTTGCCGGACTCGGACACCTTGATCTTCTCCTCGACGGAGCGCAGGAAACGCTCATCTGCGGGGCGCGATTCGCCGGTAATCGGATCGGTCACTTCGCGGTGATCGAGCGCCGCCTCGACCTCGTCGAGGTACTTGTCGAGCAGCTGCTGGGCTTCGTCTTCGAATGACGCAAACAGCGCCCGGTGCACATCCTCCTTAACCCACCGGTTGTAAAAGTCCTTGCGTGCGAGCACGAGATAATCAATCCACAGCTTCTTTGTTTTGGCGTCCATGCGCGCGTCCGTTTCGATGGAGTCCTTCAAGGCCAGCAGCACTTCCATACTCGTAAGGCTCTTCTTGTCGCTGCGAGTGATGGCGTTTGAAATCGAATTCACGATGAAGCGCGGACTGACGCCCGTCAGCCCTTCTTCTGCGGCTTCGGCCCGCAGTCGCGTCACTTCGGTCTCCGGAAAGCCTTCAACGCTCTCGCCCCCGTAGAGCCGCAGCTTCTTGGATAAATCGAGGCCCTCGCGCTCGGGTTTCATCAACCGCGTCAGCACCGCGAAGACGGCCGCGAGGCGCAGCGCGTGCGGATCCAGGTGCACGTCGCGGAATGCGGGGGCCGCCGAGACGAGCTTGTTGTAGATGCGAGATTCTTCGATGTAGGACAACGTGTACGGGACTTTCACGATGACCATTCGGTCGAGCAGAGCCTCG